>JAZNDV010000229.1:0-4562 GCA_045588285.1 Eubacteriales bacterium | reverse complement strand
GGCAGAATCCGTAGCAGAATCGGTTGCAGAATCGGTTGCGGAATCGGTTGCGGAGTCGGTGGCAGAATCCGTAGCAGAATCCGTAGCAGAATCCGTAGCAGAATCGGTTGCAGAATCGGTTGCGGAATCGGTAGCGGAGTCGGTCGCAGAGTCCGTAGCGGAATCGGTTGCGGAGTCGGTCGCAGAGTCCGTAGCAGAGTCCGTAGCAGAATCGGTTGCGGAATCGGTCACGGAGTCGGAAGAAGAATCCGTGGAAGAGTCGGTAGAACCGCCGGTCCCTGCGCCTTGATATGCAGTTTTGATCTGCGTGGGTGTGGTTGCGTTAATATCCACGCCGGCTGCCAGTACGCCGTCGGCAATAGCAACGTTGAACGCGTTATTGGAAGTATTCAGAGGCATCGTAGTAGCATTAAAGTCAATGATGGCATCGGCTCCAATGGTCAAAGTACCGCTCGTATTATAAATAGCGCAAAGATACGGACCTTCACCGGTAATCTTACCGCCTGTAATATTCAGAGCAGCCCCGCTGGCATTATTCCCGGAAAATGCGTTACCGGTCGTTGCCGTGATATTAATATTGGTAGGAACGTCAGAATCGGGTTCCGAAATATTGATGTTATTGGCACGGAACACGTCCGTGGTGCCGGTGACGTTGATCGTCCCGCCGGTAACGTTGATCGTACCGGATTTGTCTCCGGTGGTGATAACCCTGTCTCCCGTGGCGGTGATATTCAGCGTACCGCCGGAAATCGTAATGTCCTTGCCGTTATTGTTGGCGTTCAGAGCAGAATTAATAGTAGCGATAGCGTAAGACGAAGCATTAACGGTTACGGTACCTCCGGAGAGATTAAACGGTCCATTCTTCACCCAGATAGCACCCTTGCCGCCGGTGACGTTCACGGTGGCATTGCCGGAGATGTTAACAGCCCCGCCTGCCGTATAGATGACGCCGTTATCGCCGCCGGTTACGTTCACGATGGCATCGCCGGAGATGTTGGTTGCCTCATACTTAGAATTGAGTGCTTTTCCGGTAGAATCAACAGTCAGTTCGCCTTTGGTAATGGTAATATCTCCGCCATTGGTTGTGATTGCTCCCTTCGTATCCAACTTACCGCCGTTCATCAAGAAGAACGTTTTAGAAGTAAGAGATTTAGCAGTCAGTTCGCCTTTGGTAATGGTAATATCTCCGCCATTGGTTGTGATTGCTCCATTCGATTCCAGCTTACCGCCGGTCATCGAGAAGAACGATGCAGAAGTAAGATATCCAACAGTCAGTTCGCCTCCGGTAATGGTAATACCGGCGCCGTTATTGGTTGCGAGTCCTCCATTCGCTTCCAGCTTACCATCGGTCATCGAGAATGCATGCCGAATATATGCCCACGGATTTCCTTGGGGAACGGACAGCGATCCGCCGGAAATCGTCAAGTTATCTATAACAACACCGTTATTCGAGGAAGAAGTCACCGTAACGGTGCCGCCGGCGATATCAAGAGTGACCACACCCTTATCTTTCTCATTGGTAATTACGGTGCCACTGCCCGAAACAGCCAATGCACCGGTTCCGTCCGGGCCCCCGGTAATTTCCACGGTAAACGCGTCAGTTGCCGTGGCAGTTGCACTCGTAACGTAAAACTTACTCAAGGAGTTTGTTCCGACTAGATCAACGGTAGTGTTGCCGTTCAAAGTGAACGTAATCTGTTTTGCGTTGACGTTGTTCAGAGTGACCTTGTTGTTTGCCGTGTCGTAGGTGACGGTACCGCCGCCGACTTCGGCGGAAGTATTAGTACCGTCTACGGTGACGGCGTCCCCTTCGGTGGGGGTGATGGTGATGGTTCCCGGGGTGATGTCTTCCGCAAGGGTCAAGGTAAAGACGAATGCGGAGCAAAGACACAGAATCATTGCAAAAACAACGATCCGGGAAGTTGCTGAGAATTTTTTCATTAAGACGACCTCCTATTTTTTTAGATAGCATCGTTGCTCGATTGTATCCTATTGCATTATTATACCATATCATAATGAAGTCGTCAATAGAAACAACGAAAGTTTCAAAAAAATAAAAATAATCGTCAAACTTTTGACAATAATCAAAAATAATACCTGCTTCGCTGGGAATGTTTTGCCTCGAATCTTCTTACCCCCTTCACCGTCCAAAGGACGGTCCCCCTACCAAGGTTTTCCGTGAAACTTGTCGTTTTTCAATGATATCCATTCTCCCGAGAACGGGTGATATAGCGAATGCTATGATATCTGCTTCGCAGAAGATATACGCTTCGCGTATGAAGGAACGGATATGATATCGTACTTGCAAAGCAAGTATATCATGCGGAGACAGCCGTATATCATATCGCGTCGGCGATATATTACTTGAACGAGAGTTCAAAGATGGGCATTTATTTCGTGCAACCTTTTCATAGGGGTAGACTTGACGATGTGCAAGTCTCAATCGTTTTTCCACCCAAAACGAGAAAAATCCCGGACAACGAAATCATAAAGGATTATTGCACAGACGTTTGGCTTCCCTTAGCAAGGGAAGACAGACCGCAAAAGTCGAGACTGATGAAATTGACCGAGAGAACGTTACTTTTGAGGTTTATGAAAAAACGGAAGCACACCCCGGAACGGAGTGTGCTTCGGATTTCTCTCGTAAGAGATCTTAATTTTATTCAGAGACTTTCCGACGGAAGGTCATTGCGAGGATCGCGCCGCCGCTGATGACCAACATGACAACCCAAACCGCCAAAAAGCTATTATCGCCGGTGTTGGGATTGCTTTGCGTGGAAGAATTCGTGGAAGCATTCGTAGAAGCATTCGTGGAAGCATTCGTGGAAGCATTCGTAGAAGCGTCGGTGGAAGCATCCGTGGAAGCGTCCGTGGAAGCGTCCGTGGAAGTAGAAGTATTCGTAGAAGTGTCGGTAGAGGGGGTCTGCGATGCAGTCTTGACACGCATCGCGGTGGCTGCCTTCAAGTCTACACCGTTCTCGAGCACGCCTTCCGCAATATTAAAGGTAACGTTGGCAAGGTCAACGGAAGACCCTTTCGTCATGGGGCTGTTCGTAGCGTTGAAGTCGATAACTGCACCAGATCCGATCGCCAAGGTTCCCTCATTCCAGAATCCGAACAAGTAAGCACCTTCCCCGGTGATCTTTCCGCCTTGAACGCTGATTCCGGTGCCGTTCGCCACAGAAGAGAAGGCAGCGCCGGAAGTGGCAGTTACCTGAATATCCGTGGGAACGTTGGAATTAGCTTGCGAAATATTGATTTGCTTCGCGGAGAAACAGTCATTCGAACCGGTAACCCGAATGGTACCGCCGGTAATGTCAATATTTCTGTTTCTGGTATCAATCGCACCGTTGCCGCCGGTAACGGTCAACGTACCGCCGGAGATATTAACGTCTGCTCCGTCGGTCGCAAGAAGAGCATACTGCGCAGAAGCCGGAGCGTTTACCGTAACGGTACCGCCGGTCATCGTGAAGGTCTTGCCGTTCAGCAGAAATGCTCTGTCCGCGTTGACGGTGATAGATCCGCCGGAAATGATCACGTTTTTAAGTTGGATAGCATTATTTGCTCCGGTGCTTCCGGCTTCGGCAGTACTCGTTACCGTAACGGTTCCGCCGGCAAAGGTAGCGTCGTATTTACGTCCATCGGTTCTAAAGATCCCTTGCTGGGTTCCCGACAGCGTCAAAGAACCGGAGCCGTTGATCGTCACGTTTGCGCCTTTAACAAGGAAATTGTTCGCAGTATTGTCGGTGCTGGTAAAGGAGTTCGCACCAACCAATTCAACGGTAAAGTCGCCCTTCATATCAAAGACGATCTTCTTTGCGGCGACGTTGTTCAAGGTGACCTTGCTGTTCGCCGTGTCGTAGGTGACGGTGCCGCCGCCAACGGAAGCGGACGTGGTGGTGCCGTCTACGACAACGTCAGTCCCTTCGGTGGGGGTGACGGTGATGGTTCCCGGGGTCACAGCCGCAAAGGTCATAACGGGAACGAATGCGGCGCAAAGACACAACACCGTTGCAAGAGCAACGATCCGGAAAATTGCTGAGAATTTTTTCATTGAGTTTACCTCCTATTTTTTTTCAGGCAGCGTCGCCGCCTATTTGTACTTTTATGGTATCATACAATAGCAGAATTGTCAATACGGAAAAGGGGAAAGTTCAAAAAAAAAACACAATCAAAAGAACTTTTATCAACAAAAACCAAAAACGGTGTCGAAAAAACCTGCAGCAGCCCCGGCAGAAACGGAAAAAAGGACTCCCGAAAATACGGGAGTCCTTTTCGTAAGTATGCTTTTTGTCAGAACTTATTTGCTCTCTTCGGTATTAGCCTTTTTCTTGCGAAGGATCAGGAGAGCAGCAACAACGGCAGCAACGACCAGAACTGCAACGACGACGATGGCAATGACCGTGCCGGCGTTGGAATCGTTATCTACGGCAGGAGCGTTGGTAGAAGGCTTCGCGGAAGGCTTCGCGGAAGCATCGGTAGAAGCGTTCGTGGAAGCGTCCGTAGATGCATCGGTGGAAGCGTCCGTAGAAGCATCGGTAGAAGCGTCCGTGGTACCGTTC
>JAZNDV010000228.1:0-6591 GCA_045588285.1 Eubacteriales bacterium | reverse complement strand
TAGAAGTGGAATCGGAAATTTTGCCGAAATTGGACGCAGTCGTCGTTGCAGACATATTGGAAACGTCGGATTTACTGATGTCGCCGATGGTAAGATCCACCTGAGACAGATCCCCTTGATTTGCAAGATCAATAATGCTGTCAAAGCTCCGGACGTTGAGAAGTTTTGAGGAAAGCCCCAAAACCGTACCGCCGCCGACTCCGGTTCCTCCCATGTGAGAGACGTGATCTTTGGAAGCATTGACAAACGCGGTACCGGTCCCAAGACTTACGACCACGGCTTTGTCCAGATTGGAAAGATACAGACCGCCCTTCCCCACGGAAACCAATTCTTCGACTTTTTCAGTAGGAATTCCATAGAGATCTTCCTTCAAGTAAGAACTGCCCACGCCGGTGACCATGATGCGGGAAATATCCTTCAACGTCAAACCGTTGATGCTGATATATTTTCCAAGGGCACCAAATACCGAGGTAATAGGATCCGTCGCACGAACGTGGATCGGTTCCATTGGGACGCCGTCCCGTAAACCGATAATTTTCGTATTGCTTCCCCCAACGTCAATTCCGAGGGTTATCATAAAAGTATCATTCCTTTCCGGAAAATCCCTGTTCATAGGTATGTTAGAATCTATATTATAGCACATTTATCCGATTCCGTCAAGCATTTATGGGGATTTGATTTTGTGTATTTGTAAGCTTTTTGAACAAAATGTAAACTTTAGCATAAATGACTTGATTTTCTCTTGGAAATATGGTATTATTATTGGGCTGAAAAAATGCGATGCTAGCTCAGCTGGATAGAGTGACTGGCTACGAACCAGTAGGTCAGGGGTTCGAGTCCCTTGCGTCGCACCAGAATCCCGAATGCCGCCGCATTCGGGATTTTAATTATTATTTCATTTTTTACGTCGTTGAGGTGTTTACATGATCCATATCGTTCTGTATGAACCGGAAATTCCGCAAAATACCGGAAACATTTCCCGAACCTGTGCGGTAACCGGGTGTCACTTACATTTGATCGAACCGTTGGGATTTGATCTGAGCGAAAAAAGCATTCGCCGTGCCGGTTTGGATTATTGGCAATACCTAACTGTTACGACTTACCCGAATTGGAACGATTTCAAGGCAAAAAATCAAGGTGAATTCTATTATTGTTCCACAAAAGGGCAAACCTGCCACAGCGACATGAAATATCCTGCGGATAAAGATATTTATTTCGTATTCGGAAAGGAGAGCCACGGCCTTCCCGAGCCTCTGTTAAAAGATCATTACGACCGTTGTATCCGTATTCCTATGCGGGGATTCGTACGGAGTCTGAACCTTTCCAACTCCGTTGCCGTCGTCGTCTACGAGGCGTTGCGTCAATTGAATTATCCCGATCTTACTGAAAAAGGAACGTTGACCGGAAGGCCGGATTGAGATCGGTACTGATCCGTCAACTCGGATTTTCTCCGATTTTTTTAACTTTAGAATAGAAACAAATGATCAGAAATACTGCGGCAATAATCCAGGCGCTGACTTCAGCACCGAAGATCCCCGTTTCATAACCTGTAAAACCGACAATAACCGAGATACCGACACGAAAAATAAATTCCAAAGCACCGGAAATCATTGAAACGACAGTGTTGCCCATACCTTGCAAAGCGGATTGATATACGTACAGCAGGTACAGAACGGGTAAACAAGCAGCCATAAAGCATAAATAAACGTAAGCGGTCTCTCCTGCCGCCTGCGCCAATTCCGGGTTTTCGGAAGAAATAAAAAGTCCGGTGATCTGACGTCCGAAAACAAACATCAAAACAGAAATTGCCGTCGAGGTAATCAAAGACAAAAGAACGGCGGCACGAACGCCCTTACGAATTCGGTTATACAATGCTGCCCCGTAATTTTGTCCCACGAAGGAAGTTACGGCGTAACCGTAAGAAAGCGCCGCAATTTCCAAAAGTCCGTAAAGTTTGTTGGTAGCCGTATAACCTGCAATAAAACTCAACGTAAACCCGTTGACAACCGTTTGAACTCCCATTCCGCCGAGGGCTATGATCACATTTTTTGCGGCAATCGGAGTCCCCAATCCCATCAGATTCTTACCAAATGAAAAGGACGATTTGAAATCGGATTTCGTAAAATGCAGTTCCGGCGTGCGGCGGACTTTAATAAAACAAACAATTCCGGAAAGACATTGAGAAAACACCGTTGCAATCGCAGCGCCGGCAATTCCCCACCGGAGCAAAAATACCGCAATAAAATCCAAAATGATGTTCGTTGCAGCGGCGCACATCATGGCAATCAGAGGAGTTTTACTGTCTCCGACGGCGCGCAAGACAGACGAACAGAAATTAAAAAACAAGACGGCGGGGAACCCTGCCATGAGGATTCTGGAATAAAGAGTTGCCATTTCGACCAATTCCGGCGGAACGCGTAATACGGAAAGGAATAAGGGTAACCCCAGTTGAGCCGCAACCGTTCCGACCACGGCGATCAGAAGAGATAACCAGGCGGACTGAGCCGCGACGCGTTTTAATTCCGGAAAATCGCCTTCCCCGAATTTTTGAGAAATCCGGACGGAGAACCCTTGCGTGAATCCCTGTGCGATTCCTAAGAACATCCAATTTAACCAATCGACCGTTCCCAATGCCGCCAAAGCGTCCATACCGACGCCTTTTCCGACGATCGCAACGTCTACAACCGTATACAATTGCTGAAAAGCATTCCCAAACATTAACGGCAATGCAAATAAGAAAAGCAGTTTCAGAGGTTTCCCCTGAGTCATATTGAGATTTTTAGACATTATTACACCTTTTTGAACAGCAAAACAGAAAAAGAGATCGTTGTATCCAACGTTTCAATTTTTTCTAATTTTGCAATATCTTCGGGAGAAGTTTTTCGCGCGTAAGGGGTCATGGAAAAGAGATTTTTCACCATCTCGTTGTCGGGGAGAAAAATCTTTTTTCGCAACACCGTATTGGAGATCAATTCAAATTCAGGATAATTGGGAATTACAACCTCATTTTCATAGACCGAATCGTAAACGGCGTTCTTTAATTCCAGCAAATGATCCTCCAGCGGAATGGCTTTCACGTAAATTCCGCCGGGTTTCAAAATCCGGGAAAATTCTTCGCTGCAATCGGGAGCAAAAATATTCACGATCAAATCTGCCCAAGCATCGTTCAGCGGAATATGATACAAACTTCCCACGGCAAATTCTCCCCTAAAAGGACGCTTTGCGGCGGCTGCTAAGGCATCTTTGGAAATATCGATCCCGACGCTTTCAGGATTCAATCCCTTTGACTGCAGGATTTTATGGAATTCTTCCGTATACCAACCTTCTCCGCACCCGGCATCGAACAGGTGAAGTGATTCCGGAAGATGCGGCATTGCAACGGAAGAGATCGTATCCAGCAACGGACGGTAATACCCCTGCGATAAAAATGCGGTACGGGCGCGAACCATAGACTTATCGTCCCCATGCAATTTTCCTTGTTGGGACATTAAAAGATTGACGTATCCGCTTTTCGCGTAATCGTAACAATGCCCGGAAGAGCAACGCAAGGTCTTCCCTTCCTTTTGCATTTCGCTTCCGCAAACGGGACAACGGAACGCGCTGATATTACCGTTCATTTGATTCCTCCTGAAGGATAAGGGGAGCTTGTCCTTCCCGAAACAGCACCGGAGTAGAGTTCGGAAGACAATACTGACTTAAACTTTCCCCTTCTTTTACACCGTATATAGCGCCGTGCAGAGCACCGGAGATCCCGCCGTGGGAAACGACCAATACCGTGCCTGCAGGGTGCTTTTTTTTAATTTCCTGATAAAAACTTGAGACACGTGCGACCAAATCTTCCATCTGCTCCACGCCGGGGATCGGCGGTTGTCCGAAGATCCAGCGGCGGGAAAAGAAGTCCGGGGGGAACGGTTTTCCTTCCAAAGGTCCGAAGCTCCATTCTGCAATCCGCTCATCAAAGACCGGGACGGCGTCAGGGTAAGCGTATTCCAGCGTTTGGCGGGCGCGGATCAGAGGGGAGCAATAAATCCCGTCAAAACGGTATTGGGAAAGGATCTTTCCCGCCCGTTTCGCGCCTTCGATTCCAACTTCATTCAAAGGGATATCGGTCCTGCCCTGCAATCGGCGTTCCACGTTCCATTGGGTCTGTCCGTGACGTAAATAAATCAAGTTCACTTATAAAACTCCGTTAATATATTTGTTCCGAAAGATACCGGATATTCGCTTCAAAATCCACGTCAATCACCGACATTTTCCGGAACGTGATAAACGAAAACGTTCCCTTTTGAGGGATTGACGTAAACGTGGGTTGATAATTCAAATATTCCGGAAATTCGAAAATCATGAATTTCAGCCGGTCTTTCGGAATATTGGTCGTAACGTTCGGCAAAATTACAGAAAACAGGTTCAATAAATCAAATACCGATGCGGTTTTCATCTTTTTCATCAAGGCATTCAGTATATTCCGCTGACGCTGAGTTCGGTCAAAATCCCCGTCGGCACTGCTTCGGTTCCGGGCGTAAGCAAGCGCCTGAACACCGTTTAAGTGGTAGGTACCGTCCTTCAAAGGTATTTTTGAAACTCCGGAATCCATTTGACGGCACAATTCGTTCATGACCTGCACCTCTGAGGCGGAAACCGAGATTTCGACACCTCCCAAAAGATCAATAATTTGGGAAAAAGAAGAAAAATCCACGGAAACATAAGAGGTAACGTCGATATTTAATTGATCTTTTAACGTTTTCTGCAGTAACTCCGGTCCGCCGAAAGAATAGGCAGAATTCAGTCGGTTTTTTCCGTGCCCTTCAATCGTCACCAACATATCCCGAAGCAAAGAACACGCAACGATTTTTTTACTTTCCCGATTTAAGGAAATTAAAATCATAGCATCAGAACGGCAGGATTGACCTGGAATTCGGGCATCGGTTCCGATAAGAAGAAAATTCTGAACCGTAGACGTATCGGAAATAAAGGTCAGACCGTTTTCATCGACGGGAGGGTTCCGCGGCAAATCCTCCTTTGAATTCCCTTGCGGAACCGACGTACCTTCGTTATGTTCAGGCTGAACCGTGTTGATATAATGTTCGGTGATCAAATGATACCCAACACAGATCAAAACGGAGAGGGTGGACAACATACAGCAAACACTGAGAAATACGGAAAATACAGTTCTTTTAACACGCAAAAAAATCACCTTTTCCGGTAAAAACTGCAAAATCGGGAAAGGGTCTCTTAATCATTATAAGACTTTCTCCGCGAAAAAGCAAGTTTTTTCACAAATCGTCGGAAATTTGTAATAACTTCCGCGGAAAATTATATGAAAATTAAAAAAGGAAAATGAACCCCGACAATGATGTCGGGGCGATATTGAAGATACGTTTATATTATAAAATCTTTTTCGTCTCTTTACACCTCTCAGTGCGCAAACTGACTGCGGTACAGTTCCGCATAAAAGCCGTTGGAAGCAAGAAGTTCGGTATGGGTTCCCTGTTCGATTACTTTTCCGTCCCGCATGACCAAGATCCGATCGGCTTCCCGAATCGTGGAGAGGCGGTGGGCTACGATAAAGGAAGTACGTCCTTCCATCAATTTCGCAAAAGCGCGCTGGATCCGATGTTCCGTGCGGGTATCGATGGAAGACGTTGCTTCGTCGAGGATCAGCATGGGAGGCAAACACAGCATGACCCGCGCAATGCAGAGCAGCTGCTTCTGACCTTGGGAAAGACTTCCGCCGTCTTCTCCGATTCTCGTATCATATCCTTCGGGCAGCCGTTTGATAAAACTGTGAGCATGGGAAGCTTTCGCAGCGGCAATCACTTCTTCGTCGCTGGCATCGGGACGTCCCATGGCAATGTTGTCTCGAACCGTACCGGATTTCAGCCACGTTTCCTGTAAAACCATACCGTAATTTTTCCGCAATGACCGGCGGGGAATTTGCCGAAGATCAACGCCTTCGATCTTGATCGAGCCGGAATCCGGATCATAAAACCGCATCAACAAATTAATCACGGTAGTTTTTCCGCAACCGGTAGGACCGACGATGGCAATTCGCTGTCCGGGCAAAACGGTCAAAGAAAGATCTTCGATCAACTTTTGATCGGGATCGTATGAAAAAGAGACCTTGTCCAAGGAAACGTTCCCTAAAACGTGATCCGGCAGAGGGTCGATCTCGGGATCTGCCGATTCCGGTTCTTCCGCAATCAGCGCAAACACCCGTCCGGCACAAGCCAAGGAATTTTGCAATTCCGTCATAACGCCGGAAATTTCATTGAACGGTTTCGTATATTGATTCGCGTAACTGAGGAAACTGGACAGAAGGCCTACCGTCAAACCGCCGGAAATAACCGCCAGCGCTCCCGCAAGTCCAACCCCGGCATAAACCAAACTATTGACGAACCGCGTAGAAGGATTGACCAAGGAAGAATAGAAAATCGCCTTCAGAGAACAGGACCGAAGACGTTCGTTCACGTCTTCAAAACGCTCTCTTGCCTGATCTTCATAGGAAAATGCCTGCACGATCTTTTGCTGTCCGATCATTTCGTCGATCAATGCCGTTTGTTCCCCTCGGGTCGTCGATTGCATCTGGAACAT
>JAZNDV010000227.1:0-3232 GCA_045588285.1 Eubacteriales bacterium | reverse complement strand
TCAAATGATTCGAATGATCGTGGATTATTGTTCGGATAAGAAAAAGTGATGAGAAAAGGGGAGACCGTCTGTTTTGCGGTCTCCCTTATGAATTTATATATATTTTCCCCGACGGATGAAATCCGTCGGATTTCGCTTTTCTTTCTTTGGTTCTTTCTTTCTTTTTCTCGAAAAAGAAAGAAAGGACACCCTCGTCAAATCAAAATTTCTCCCACCCTCGCCGGGGAATCTGCCAAATATTCCGGTTTTGCCTCGGTCAGTTCTTCCAAACTGCCGTAGCCGTAGGTGACTCCGATGGCGTCTATCCCGAAGGAGCGGGCGCCCTGAACGTCGAATTTCCGGTCTCCCACCATAATGGCGGTTTTTGGGTTGACGTTGGCTTGCTTCAGAACGTACCGCAAAACGTCCTCTTTTTTCGATCTCACTTCGTCCATCGATGCTCCGCCCACGAAATCGAAATAGGGGAGAAGATCAAAGTGTTTTAAGATGGTTAGGACGAATTCTTCCGGCTTGGACGACGCCACCAAAAGGGTTTTTCCGGCTTTTTTCAAGGCGTCCATCAGTTCCGGGACGCCGGGATAGACTTCGTTTTCAAAAAGCCCCGTGACCCGGAAATACTCCCGGTATATCTCCACCGCCTCTACCGCTTGTTCCTTGGAAAAACCGTAATACTTCATAAAGGAATCGATCAGCGGCGGTCCGATAAAGGGGTACAGAATCGCCCGATCTTCCACGGAAATGCCGTATCGGTTCAAGGCGTACTCCACGGATTTTGTGATGCCTACCCCCGGATCGGTCAGCGTGCCGTCCAAGTCAAAAAGAACGGTATCGTATTTCTTCATACGTTCTCTCCGTCTGCTCTCAATTTTTCTGCCTGTTCGGCGGTGATCAGCGCGTCGATCAGTTCGTCCAGATCTCCGTCCATGATGGCTTGAATTTTATAAAGGGTCAATCCGATCCGGTGATCGGTGACTCTCCCTTGGGGAAAATTGTAGGTGCGGATCCGTTCGCTTCGATCCCCCGACCCAACCTGAGAGCGCCGTGCCGAGGTGATCTCCGATTCCTGCTCCGCCCGTTTTTGTTCTAAAATCCGGGAACGCAGAATTTTCATGGCTTTGTCTTTGTTTTTATATTGGCTTCGTTCATCCTGGCAATCCACCGCAATTCCCGTGGGGATATGAATGATCCGAATGGCAGATTCGGTTTTATTGACGTGCTGACCGCCGGCACCCCCGGAACGGTGGGATTCGATCAAAAGATCCTTCGGGTCGATTTCTACGTCTACTTCTTCTGCCTCGGGCAATCCCGCCACCGTTGCCGCCGATGTTTGAATCCGCCCTTGAGATTCGGTCTCAGGCACTCTTTGAACCCGATGCACGCCGCTTTCGAATTTTACCCGACCGAAGGCACCGTTTCCTTCCAATGAAACCACCGCTTCTTTGATTCCCCCCAAGGTGGTTTCGTTGACCGACAACACTTCCACCTTGAATCCCTTTTTTTCGGCGTACATGGTATACATTCGCAACAGCGAGCCGGCAAACAACGCCGCTTCTTCCCCGCCGGTTCCGGCACGAAGTTCCAGAATGACGTTCTTTTCATCGTCCGGGTCTTTGGGAATCAGCAAGATTTTCAATCTTTCTTCGGCAATACGCATCTGGTTTTTTGCTTCTAACCATTCTTCCTTTGCTAATGCTTTCAATTCTCCGTCGTCGCCGTCTAAAATCTCTTCCGCTTCTTCCGCTTGTTGCTTCCATACCTTCCATTGACGGTATTGCTCCACCAATTCCTCGGTCTGTTTTTGTTTTTTCGTCAGTTCCCGTAAGCGGTTGGGATCCGCCAAAACGGAAGGGTCGCAGAGTAACGCTTCGTTTTGGATATAATTTTGCTCGATTTCAACCAATTTTTCAAACATGTATTTCGTTCCTCACGATTTGATTTTTCCAAAATTATTTTCGGACGGTAAATTTTTTAACGGTGACGAAAATCCGGTCTTTTCGGCTGTGACCGCCGA
Source organism: Eubacteriales bacterium (assembly GCA_045588285.1). Lineage (GTDB taxonomy): Bacteria > Bacillota > Clostridia > Oscillospirales > UBA644 > RGIG995. The sequence continues at coordinate 1,221 of JAZNDV010000227.1, read as the reverse complement.
TTTCGGTGACCGCCAGCCGTCCGTGTCCCCGAAGGGAAATGGTGTCCCCCTGCTGAACCGATGCGGAAGGGGAGTCGGTTTCGATCCAGTTTAGGGAAGTTCCGCCCTTTTTGATCAGTTCCGTCATTTTCGTTCGCGCCATGCCAAAGCCTTCCGCCGCCACGCAATCCAGCCGGAGAGACGGTACGGTGAAGGTTTTGATCTCGTGTTCCGCTTCCGGGACTTCTCCGATCTCACATTCTTCCAAACGGAAGGCCTTTCGTCCTGCCCTTGTGAAGTTTTCCATCAGAAAAGGGGCGATGGACGCATCGCAGATTAATTTCGGCGGCTCGGTTCCGGTCAGAATGTCTCCGATCTTTTCTCTGCGGACCCCAAGTCCCGTTAACGATCCCAAGATCTCCGGGTGTACCGGATATTCTCCCCGGGTCTTTAATTCCAAAACAGTGATGGGAAACTCGGGATTTTCAAACCGTTTTGGTATAAAAACACCCATTTTTCGTTCTGCATTTTCATACCCGCCCCAAAGTTGAAAATCCAAAAAACCTACGGATTGGGCGGTTTTTTGTGCTAAAACTTGCTGGGCAGGAGAAAGAAAATCGGTATAAATCGGGCAATTTCGTTTTTCGCAGAGCCGTGCCGCATCTAAAATTCGGGCGGCGAGGATTTTTTCTTCTTCGCCGGAGCCGTAATTGTTTTTCAGAGTCATGGGCGTTTCTTCCGTTTCCGTTTTTTACAAGCGATTTGAATATATTCCCATTATAACATATTCTTCTCCAAAAGGCAAGAGGGGAATGGGGAAAAAGAAAAATCGCCCCCTGCTTTTTTCGATTGAATGGAACGAAAAATTTAATTTTCTGTGTAAATTGAAAAAAATACCATTTTTCCCATTGAAAACCGGGGAAAAATATGATATGATAGTATCTACTTAAAAAGTTGAGATCATTCATCAATTCAGAAAGGTTGATTCGTATGTTACGGTTGACGAATATTGTCAAGGAGTATCCTGCCGGCGGAGACAAGGTCGCGGCGCTGCGAGGGGTATCCGTGGAATTCCGGAAAAATGAATTCGTTGCAATTCTGGGGCCTTCCGGTTGCGGGAAGACTACGCTTTTGAATATCATCGGCGGATTGGATCAATACACCGATGGGGATCTGTCTATCAACGGTGTTTCTACCAAAAAATACAAAGATGCGGATTGGGACGCCTACCGCAACCACTCC
>JAZNDV010000226.1:0-4925 GCA_045588285.1 Eubacteriales bacterium | reverse complement strand
GGATTGGGACTCCTTGACGAGTTGATTTCGGATTTTGATCATCACCGTCCTTATCTCGGAATTTTTGTCAACGATGCCCGAATCCATGAAATTCAACGAGCCTTATCCCGGGCAGAGCAACTGGCAGGGGAGGGCGACGTTTCCCCGGCTTTGGAAGCTTTGTCCGATCTTTCCAAAACGTTAAAGGAACTTTCCGAAACCTACCGTCCGACCTGGGAAAATATTCTGTAAGATTCCTACATTTGTCGCAATTAAATCTTGACTTTTCGCGTGAAATGGTGTATAATTAATCCGTATACAGTTCAGAAAGGATGTATTATACCGTGAACCAAGAATTGCTTACCAAGTTCCTTGAACTCTACGGCGGAGACGCTTCCGACGTTCGAATGTTCTTGTCTCCCGGACGGGTCAATCTGATCGGTGAACATACTGACTACAACGGTGGGTTTGTATTCCCTGCGGCTTTGGAGCACGCATCTCATATCATCGTTCGTAAAACCAACAGCGGAAAGATCCGTCTTGCCGCTACCGATCTTCCCGATCGGGTAGAGTTGGATATTGAAAAACTGGATTCCTACAAAGATCTTAAGTGGGGGAATTACCAGGCAGGTGTTGCTTACGTGTTGCAAAACCATGGGTATGAGATTTGCTCCTGCGATATCCTCTATCACGATACCGTTCCTTTGGGGGCAGGGCTTTCTTCTTCCGCCGCCATCGAGGTGGTTATGGCGTTGACCCTTGCTACTTTCTCCAATGAGGCGAAGGGGATCACCGAACCGGTCGACATGATCGAAATGGCAAAGCTGTCTCAAGAAGCGGAGATTATTTATTGCGGTGTTAACTGCGGCATTATGGATCAGTTTGCCAGCGCCATGGGAAAAAAAGATCAGGCAATCTTCCTTGATTGCAAGACCTTGGATTATCAATACGTTCCCCTGGTTCTCGACGGATACAAAATCATCGTCGGGAATACCAAGAAAAAGCGGGGACTTGCGGATTCCAAATACAACGAACGCCGTGCGGAATGTGAATCCGCTCTGAAACAGTTGCAGATCGCCTATCCCGAAGCGGATTGTCTTCGTTCCATTTCCGTGGCTCAGTTTGAAGAATCCAAGCACCTCATTCAGAATGAAGTGGAACGCCGTCGTGCGGAACACGTGGTTTATGAGTGTGACCGTGTTCTTAAATCGATTGAAGCTCTCAACTCCGGCGATTTGCACGCTTTCGGTCATTTGATGACCGCGTCTCATATCTCTCTCCGGGATCTGTACGAAGTGACCGGATTGAATTTGGACGTTATGGTAGAGGAATCACTTAAGATCGAAGGTTGTATCGGGTCCCGCATGACCGGAGCTGGTTTCGGCGGTTGTACCGTCAGTATCGTTGCGGACGATGCCGTGGATTACTTTATTGAAGAAGTAGGAAAGAATTACAAAGAACGTACCGGATTTATCGGCGAATTCTACATTTCTTCCGCTTGTGACGGCGGCAGAGAGGTCAAATAAAGTTTTCAATTTTACTACTTGACATTCTGAAAATTTGTGGTATAATATATAAGCGTGTGTTTTGCGCCGATAAAAGAAAGGAGTTCCCGATATGCGGTTTTTGGATATTAACGATTTCAGCCGCAGTGAAGGGGAGAGCCTGCCCTTTGACGAGCAGATCGACCTGTCCGCTACGGAACCCTGTTTTACCGAAGTCCGCGTTGTCGGAAAACTTCGTAATGTCGTCGGCGTCATGACCTTCCGCGCCACCGTCTCCGGCACTTGCATTGCTCCATGCGATCGGTGTTTGGAAGATGCCGTTCTTCCCCTGCAAGCCGAGTTGAAGACCGTACTTACGTTGGAATCGTCAGACGACGAATCTGTTGCGGTGGAACACGGGAAGATCGATTTGGAGAAAACCGCTTACGATGCCCTGGTCCTAGCGCTTCCTACGAAGATTCTTTGTATGGAAGAATGTCTTGGATTGTGTCCGTCCTGCGGTAAAAATCTTAACGACGGAGATTGCGGGTGCAACAACTGAGTTTATAATTTGATATTGGAAACAGGAGGTGTCCACCAATGATCGCACCGAAGAAAAAGGTTTCGAAACAGAGAAAGCATAAGAGACGTTCCAGCGTATGGAAACTCGATATGCCCGGCATGGTCAAATGCCCCAACTGCGGCGAATACGTTCTTTCTCACCGCGTTTGCAAAGCTTGCGGTTACTATGACGGTAAGCAGGTTCTGAAAATGAACAACGAAGCAGCGAAGTGAGTTCTGCTGCATCAATCCGAGGGGGAAACGTTCTCTTCTTTCAGTCGGGAGAGTAATGTTTCTCCGTCGTTTTGTGTCTAAAATTATTTTTTACAACATCATAGAAGGTATCACTTTATGGCAATCATTCGAAGCGTTGACAAAAACAGTCCCTTTCGTAAAAAAGTCCGCCCGGGTGACGAGCTTCTTACTGTTAACGGCACGCCCGTCCGGGATTTTTTAGATTATATGTATCAGACTTCTCTCGGTGTTGCGAATATTACTGTCTGCCGGGACGGAAAAATGTTTTCTGCAGTTCTGAAAAAACCCGTCGAAGACCCGGGTCTTGAATTTGAAAATTATTTGATGGACAAGCAACGGTCCTGTAAAAATAAATGTATCTTTTGTTTTATAGATCAACTTCCCCCAAATATGAGAGAGACCATGTATTATAAGGACGACGATTTCCGTCTCTCCCTTGTGTACGGAAACTACGTCACTTTGACGAACGTGACCGACGACGACGCGGAACGTATCATCAATATGAAGGTGTCACCTTTTAATGTCTCTGTTCATACTACGAACCCCGAGCTGCGAGTGAAAATGATGAAAAATCCCGCTGCCGCCAAGGGATTTGAACTTATGAAGCGGTTTCGGGACGCGGACATCAATATGCGGGGACAGATCGTTCTCTGCCCCGGATGGAACGACGGCGAAGAGTTAACACGTACGTTAGGGGATCTGAAAACGCTGTACCCGCAACTTTCCAGCGTTTCCGTCGTTCCCGTGGGCTTGACCTGCTTCCGCGAGGGATTGGAACCGCTTCGAACCTATACCCCCGATGAATGTAAAGCTATCGTAAAACAAGTAGAAACTTTTGCTGAAGAATGCCTCAGAGACCTTGGCACCCGTCTGGTCTGGGCGGCAGACGAACTGTATCTCAAAGCCGGATTACCTTTGCCTGAATTCGATTATTACGAGGAATTTGAACAGATGGAAAACGGCGTAGGTATGGTCTCCACCTTTGAACGGGAAACCGAAGATCTGATGTCTTTCATCGTCCAACCCTTTACCTGCCCCATTCGGGTCAGTAGTATTACCGGAAAAATTGCTGAAGAATTTATCCGCCGCATGATCAAAAAGATCGGGGAGAAATTTACCGATCTTCAATGCACCGTATACGGCATCGAAAACGACTATTTCGGACATGACGTTACCGTTACCGGTCTGATTACCGGACAGGACGTGATTTCTCAGCTTCAAGGAAAAGAATTGGGGGATTTTCTCCTGATTCCCGAGGTAATGCTCCGGGACGACAAGTTTTTGGATGATGTTTCGGTTCAGGATATTGAACGCGAATTGAACGTTAAGGTTCTGATTGCGGAAAACGGAGCCGAGGGAATGGCAGACGCATTGATGCGGGCTGCCCGTAACTGAAAGGAGGTTTGTTATGGCAAATCCTATGATCGCCGTCGTCGGTCGCCCCAACGTTGGGAAATCGACTCTGTTTAACAAAATTGTCGGACAGCGCCTTTCCATTATCGAAGATACCCCCGGCGTGACCCGGGATCGTATTTATTGCGATTTTGAATGGCGGGGCAGGACCTTTACGTTGGTCGATACCGGTGGGATCGAACCATATACCGGGAACGAAATTCTCGATCAAATGCGCCGTCAGGCTCAAATTGCCATTGACCAAGCCGATGCGGTTATTTTTGTTACCGATATTAAATCCGGTGTGACCGATGCGGATGTGGAAGTCTCCCGAATGTTGATGAAAGCTGGAAAAAGGGTAGTTCTTTGCGTCAATAAGATCGACCGACCCGGGGAAAATCCTCCTGAATTCTACGAATTTTACAATTTGGGTATGGGGGATCCCGTTGCCGTTTCGTCGGTTCACGGGCTTGGAATCGGCGATCTTTTGGACGCAGTTTACGAATATCTTCCTCTTCCGGAAGTGGAAGCTGAAGAAGACAAAACCATCAAGGTTGCTCTGATTGGCCGTCCCAACGTGGGAAAGTCCTCCCTGGTCAATTATATTCTCGGTGAAAAACGTATGATCGTTTCCGATATCCCCGGCACCACTCGAGACGCAGTGGATACCGTCAAGGAGAATAAGTACGGACGGTACTGTTTTATTGATACGGCCGGAATACGCCGGAAAAATAAAGTGTATGATAATATTGAGCAATATTCTATCGTCCGTTCTTATATGGCGATTGACCGGGCAGACGTGGTTTTGATTTTGATTGATGCTTCCCGGGGGGTTACCGACCAGGATGTAAAGATTGCCGGATTTGCCCACGAACGCGGAAAGGCTTCGGTGATTTTGGTCAATAAGTGGGATCTGATCGAAAAAGACACTTATACTATGGAGCAGATGAAGGTAGATATCAAAGAGGAACTGAAATATATGTCCTACGCACCGGTGCTTTTCCTTTCTGCAAAAACCGGTCAGCGGGTGGAAAAGCTGTTCCCCCTCATCAATTCCGTTCACGAACAACATTCCCGCCGTATTACAACCGGGGTTTTGAATGATATCCTTGCCGATGCCACCATTCGTGTCCAGCCTCCTTCCGATAAGGGGAAACGGCTTAAAATTTTGTATATGACTCAAGCATCGACGAATCCTCCTTCTTTTGTTATTTTTTGCAACGATGCGTCTCTTTTCCATTTCTCCTATCAGCG
>JAZNDV010000225.1:0-5055 GCA_045588285.1 Eubacteriales bacterium | reverse complement strand
GTCCACCGGCTGCAGCACAGTCGGGCCTTCCGCCGCCGCCGCCGCCACACAGGGTTGCGGCTTTCTTGACGATATTTCCGGCGTGGTTTCCTTTTTTCACGGCGTTGGCACCGCAAGCAGAGGCAAACATAACTTTACCGTCGGCAATTGCGGAAAGAAGAATGACGGCATCGGGATTCTGTTCCCGCATCTGATCGGCGACGGAGCGGATAAAGGCAGCGTCTCCGTCCACGGTACAACAGATAAAGGGAGTTCCGTTCATATTTTCGGCTTTCGCCAAAAGGGATTGTGCAAAGGCAGACGCCTGCTTTTCGTTCAATTCAGAGATTTGTTTCTGGGCAAATTTCAGATCGTTCATCACCGCTTCGCAACGTCCTTCCAGATCGGAAGCGTTGCCCTTCAAAGCGGCAGCGGCCCGGTGGATCACCGCTTCTTTTTCTTCCAAAAGCGCCAGAACGTTCATGCCGGTAGCGGCTTCGATCCGGCGGACACCGGCAGAAATCCCGGATTCGGACAAAATGTGGAATACGCCGATGTTGGACGTATTATCCACGTGGGTGCCGGCACAGAATTCGGTGGAAATATCGCCCATTTTGACGACCCGGACTTCTTTTCCGTACTTTTCGCCGAACAGCGCGATCGCACCGGATTTTTGAGCCTCTTCAATGGGCATCACGGTAGCGTTGACCGGAAGAGCAGAGAAAATATATTCGTTGACGATGGCTTCCGTCTTTTTGATTTCTTCGGCGGTCATGGCGGCAAAGTGCGTGAAGTCAAAGCGCATACGGTGTTCGTCCACGTAAGAACCTGCCTGCGCCACGTGATCGCCCAAGACTTTGCGCAATGCGGATTGGAGCAAATGGGCAGAAGAGTGATCTCTGCGAATGGCGGCACGGCGGAGAGAATCGACGGTGAGCGTAACGGCATCTCCCACGGAAAGTGCCCCGTCAATGACGGTGCAGAGGTGGAGATAGACCCCCTCGGTCTTTTTGGTGTCGGTGACGTTCAGAAGCACGCCGTCGGTGGTAACCGTACCGGTATCCCCAACCTGTCCGCCCCCTTCTCCATAGAAGACGGTGCGGTCAAAGACCACCGTACAATCCCCTTCCGAGACGGTCTGTACCGATTCGTCATCGACGAAAATCGCAAGGACCTTTCCTTGGCAAGTATCTGCGGTATAACCGGCAAATTCGGTCTTGTCCAATGCGGTGATGGCAGATTTGGTCGCGTCGGACCAGCCGCTGATGTTAGCACGGGCAGCCCGGGCGCGGGTCTTCTGCTCTTGCATCAGAACGTCGAACCCTTCTTCGTCCACCGCAAGTCCCTTTTCTTCGGCGATCTCCCGGGTCAGATCCATGGGGAATCCGTAGGTATCGTAAAGTTTGAAGACGTCAGCGCCGGAAAGAGTCTTCTCCCCTGCCTTGACGGCTTCTTCCACCAATTCGGAGAGAATGGAAAGTCCCTGATCGATGGTGGCGTGGAAACGTTCTTCTTCCAAAGAGAGAACTTTTTTGATAAAGGCAGCCTTGTCCTTCAATTCAGGATATGCGCCTTCGTTATCCCGAATAACCACGTCGCACAATTCTCCGCCCAAGAATGCTCCGTCAATCCCCAAAAGACGGCCGTGGCGGGCGGCTCTGCGAATGATCCGGCGAAGGACGTAACCTCTGCCTTCGTTGGAAGGAAGAACGCCGTCGCAGATCATGAAAGAAGAAGAACGGACGTGGTCGGTGATGATGCGGATCGAAACGTCGTCGTCCTCGTCGTCGCCGTAATTCTTTCCGGACAACCGGCAAACGGTATTGAGGATATTGCGAATGGTATCTACTTCAAACATATTATCCACGCCCTGCATTACGCAAGCGACACGTTCCAACCCCATGCCGGTATCGATATTCTTCTGGATCAGGTCGGTATAATTTCCGTTCCCGTCGTTGTTGAACTGGGAAAAGACATTGTGCCAGATCTCCATATACCGGTCACATTCGCAGCCGGGCTTGCAATCGGGAGAACCGCAGCCGTACTTTTCGCCCCGGTCAAAATAGATCTCGGAACAAGGACCGCAGGGACCGGAGCCGTGCTCCCAGAAGTTATCGGCTTTGCCGAGACGGACGATGCGTTCTTCGGGAACGCCGATCTGATCTTTCCAGACGTGATAGGCCTCTTCGTCTCCTTCATAGATGGAAGGCCAAAGAAGATTTTCGGGGATTTCCATTACCTTGGTGAGAAATTCCCAAGAGAAGGCAATGGCTTCTTCTTTGAAATAATCGCCGAAGGAGAAGTTCCCGAGCATTTCAAAATAAGTACCGTGGCGGGCAGTTTTGCCGACCCGTTCCAGGTCAGGGGTGCGGATACACTTCTGACAGGTGGTGACCCGGCGGCGGGGCGGTTCCTCTTCTCCGGTGAAATATTTTTTCATAGGAGCCATGCCGGAATTGATCAAGAGGAGAGATTTGTCATTGATGGGGACCAGGGGAAAACTGGGCAGACGAAGATGCCCTTTGCTTTCAAAATAAGAGAGATATTTCTCTCGGATTTCATTCAGACCCATGCTGTGCATTGTATTCGTCTTCCTTTCAAGAAGTAAAATTTCAGTTTTATATCAAACGAAACGGCAGATTTCACAAAATTCCGCGTCGAGTGTTTTCATCGCATTTCGAGCCGTTTTTTCATCGGAAAATAATCCGTAAACAGCAGATCCGCTTCCCGACATTTCCGAAGTAAGAGCCCCGGCAGAACGCAGTTGTTCCTTTAACCGAAGAACCGACGGGCAAAGGGTGGCGGTGGCGGCGGTAAGGTGATTGAAAAGATAGGGCGTAACGTCCCGACCGTTTTGCAGTGCCGAAAGAAACTTCGGTGTCATATAAGGCTGAGGTTCGGGCAATTCATCGTAAAGACGGTAGACTTCCGGAGTAGACGCAGTCTCCGCGGTTTTTGCGAGCACGACGACGTAATCTTTCAGAGGATCAAGTACCGTCAGTTTTTCTCCGATCCCTTCCGCGAGACAAACGCCTCCTTTCAGAAAAAAGGGAACGTCCGCACCGACAGACAGAGCAATGTCTCGTACCTTTTGATCTTCGGTGGGAATTCCGAAATGCCGGCAAAGGAGTTTGATCACCGCTGCGGCATCGGAAGAACCGCCTCCCAATCCGGCACAAGAAGGGATCCGCTTAACCAGGTCAATATGAAAATCTCCGTCCAGAGAGAATCCGTCCAGAAAAGACTTGGCCGCCTTGACACAGAGGTTTTTGCCGTCGACGGGGATCTTCGGATCGGAACAGGTCAGGGAAATCCCCCTTCCGCCCGGCGCAACGGAGACGGTGTCGGAAAGAGAAATCTCGGCAAAGACGGAAGAAAGGAGATGATACCCTTTTGCATCTCTGCCGATAACGTCCAAAGTAAGATTGATCTTCGCGTATGCTTCGGTCTGCACGGTCAGCCCTCCAAGCGGGAAATGAACCGTTTCAACCGATCCATTGCAATTTGAAGATGATCCATCGAGTAAGCGTAGGAGATACGGGCAAATCCCTCCCCGCTTTCTCCGAAGGCACTTCCGGGAACCATAGCAACTTTTTCTTCTTCCAAGAACCGGCGGCAGAATTCCTCTGACGAAAGTCCAAAACGGCTGAAATTGGGGAATACGTAAAAAGCGCCGAGAGGTTCGAAGCAGGGGATTCCCAATTCTTCAAAGGTACGCAGTAAAAACTTGCGGCGCATATTGTATTTTTCCCGCATCATTTTCACGTCCTCTTCCCCGTGCTCCAAGGCTTCCACCGCCGCAAACTGGCTGGTAGTGGGGGCAGACATGATCCCGAATTGGTGGAGCTTCAACGCGGATTTGATCAGTTCCTTCGGTCCGCACAAATACCCCATGCGCCAACCGGTCATGGCATAAGCTTTGGAAAAGCCGTTGACCACCACGGTACGTTCCTTCATTCCGTCGACAGACGCAAAAGAGACGAGGGGTTCTTTGGCGTAACAAAGTTCGATGTAAATTTCGTCGGCGATAACAAAAATATCCGTATCCCGCAAAACCTCGGCGATTGCCTCATAATCGGATTTCGTCATGATCGCCCCGGTGGGGTTGTTGGGATAAGACAAGATCAAGAGTTTTGTTTTTGATGTAATGGCATTTTTCAATATCTCCGGCTTAAGACGGAAGGCATCTTTTTCGTAGGTAGGAAGCGTCACGGGGACAGCTCCTGTCATCTGCGCCAAAGGAGCGTAACAGACGAAACAGGGTTCGGGAATGAGGACTTCGTCTCCGGGACAAAGGACGGTACGCATGGTAGCGTCAATTCCTTCGCTTCCGCCGACGGTGACGATAATTTCGCTGTCGGGATCGTAAGTAAGACCGAAACGGCGGGACATATAGGAAGAAATGGATTTCCGCAAGGAAACAAGTCCGGCGTTGGGGGTATAGGCGGTTTTCCCTTCGTTGAGGTTCCGGATCCCGGCTTCCCGGATATGCCAGGGTGTTTTGAAATCCGGCTCCCCGATGCTCAGGGTGATTACGTCCTGCATGGAACCGGCAAGATCAAAGAATTTGCGGATTCCGGAAGGTTTGATATCCCGCGCCACGGGGTTGATCAACTTGTCGTAATTCATATCAGATCTCGCTCAGCAGACGGTGATCGTCGGAAGAAAGATCCATCATCACGCCTTTATCCTTATACTTGGTGAGAACGAAGTGGGTGGCAGTGCCGGTAACCCCGTCGATGACCGCCAGCTTTTCCCCAACGAAGCGGGCAACGTCCCGAAGGGTCTTCCCTTCGATCACGACCATCAGATCATAGCCGCCGGACATAAGATACAGATCCTGAACTTCTTCGTAGGCACAGATCCGCTTTGCCACTTCTTCAAATCCTTCTCCATGACGAATATGGATCTTGATCTCAATGACGGCGCAGGTGTGTTCCCGGTCGGTCTTGTCCCAGTTGACCAACGCGTGATATCCGCGGATCGTTCCGTCGGCTTCTGCAGCGGCGATAATTTGGGCAACGGCGGACTCTTCCATATCCAAAGCGTCGGCAATGTTTTTCGCCGTCAGCCGTG
>JAZNDV010000224.1:0-3667 GCA_045588285.1 Eubacteriales bacterium | reverse complement strand
TACCGTCCCGGTCCCATGGAATCCATTCCCAAGTACGTGTTCAATAGCAACCACCCCGAAAAAATCACGTATCAGCACGAATTGATGCGTCCGATCCTGGAAGTTACCAGCGGTTGTTTGGTGTATCAGGAACAGGTTATGCAGGTGGTTCGTGACCTTGCGGGGTATTCCTTCGGCCGTGCCGACGTGGTTCGCCGTGCCATGGGTAAGAAAAAAATGGAAGTCATGGAGCAGGAGCGGGAGTATTTTATCAACGGTAAATTTTCCGCCGACGGTACCATGGAATTGCCCGGAGCGGTTCGCAACGGCGTTCCTGCGGAAGTTGCAAACGAGATTTACGATGAAATGGTTGAATTTGCAAAATACGCTTTTAATAAGTCCCACGCTGCAGCCTACGCTTTCGTTACCTATTATACCGCCTATTTGAAGTGCCATTATCCGGAAGAATATATGTCCGCTCTTCTCACCAGCGTTTTGGATAAGCCCGATAAAATGGTGGGATATATCAACGAATGTAAACGTATGGGAATTCGGGTTCTTCCCCCTGACATTAACGAATCGGAAGTCAATTTCTCCGTTTCCGGAAATGATATCCGTTACGGTCTATCTGCGGTTAAAAACGTAGGGCGCGCCGTGGTTGAGCAGATTATTACGGAGCGTCAGCAAGGCGGAAAATTCCTGAATTTCTATGAGTTCTGCGAGCGTACCATGAAGGCAAGCCGGGACGTGGACTCCCGAACGGTAGAAAGCCTCATTCAAAGCGGTGCTTTCGATTCCTTCGGATTAAAACGTAAGCAACTGATAACTGCTTACGCCGATATCCGAAAGTCCCTTCAAATTTCCATTCGGGAAGAGCAGGAAGGACAGATTTCGCTGTTTGGTATGGCAACGGAAGAGGACCGTAAGCACAGCGCCGCCGCCATTTACCGTTATCCCAACGTCCCCGAATATTCTAAAAAAGAATTGCTCGCATTGGAAAAACAGGTGACCGGTCTGTATCTTTCCGATCACCCCATGAATGAGTATGAATCTCTCTTCGAATCCACCGATGCAACCCGTATCGCTTCGTTCAACGATGAAGACGAAGGATTCAAGAACAACGACAAAGTCCGTGCCTTTGGAATTTTGACCAAAGTCACCCGCAAAATGACCAAGAGCGAAACTATGATGGCGATCTTGCAGTTGGAAGATCTGACCGGTTCTATGGAAGTTCTCGTTTTCGGGAAAGCCTACGAGCGCCTTTCTCCGAAATTAAACGAAGACGACGTGGTGATTATTTCCGGAAAACTGAGTATTGAGGATTCTTTGCGGGAGGACGAGGAAGGGGAAGGCCGGGAGCCTGCCCGGCTCATCGCGCAAGAAATCGAAACGGTCAGTAATCCCAACGAGCCGGTCTTGATTCAACGGACGTTGCAGGAAGTAAAGCAATTGTACGTCCGAGTCGATTCCGACGATGCCGTCCGGATTCGGGATACCATCGAATGTCTCCGCCAGAATCCTGGGCACAGCGAAGTTTTCTTCCATTTCCCCAATGAAAACCGTACCGTTCGGTTCAAAGATTCGACGGTGGATCCCAATTGGACGTTGATGAGCCGTCTGAAAGAAATTTTAGGGGATCGCAACGTTGCTATAAAGGTGGTGAAGAAATGATCCGTATTCTTCCTTTTGCGTTGGATCGCGAGATGTTTTGTCTCTATGAAGACACGAAATTGCTTGCGAAATGTTATTATTCTTCTGAAACAGGAGAGATCGTTTCCATTGAAGATTTGGACCCCGCCGCAAAATCTTGGCATACCGCTCTGATCAAAGCAACGATGAGTAGTCTCGAATATGCCGGAATTTCCACGGCTTGGAGTAAAAATGCTTCGTTGTTTCCATTATTAAAAGTCCTTCGGTTCCAGCCGGAGGGGGAAGACCGCATGGCAGTTTCCTTGATCGGTTATTTTGACACTGCTTGCGAATGTGGACATCATTCCTAAAATCAATCGCTCTCTTCCGTATAGGAGGAGAGCGATTTCAGGTTATTTCCGGATCTTAATGACGTTGGTCGGACATTGTTCTTCTGCGATTTCCGCTTCGTTTTTTACCTTTGCGGGAATTTCCTCTACGCGGACGCTTGCTGCTTCCGCCCCTTCCTGACGGAAGACCGTAGGGCAAATATCAGCGCAAAGACCGCATTTGATACAACCGGATTTGTTGATTTCGGCTTTCATTTTTTATCACCTCACCGATGATAGTTTTGCCTGAAAACCTTCCGTTATTCTTAAAAATACCGCACCTGATTTTGTCAGATGCGGTATCTTTTATCCTTTGTCTTCGGTTAAAGTTAAGGTCGTTTCTACGGTTTTTCCGGTTCGGTATTGGTAATACGTGATGGATACCGAATCTCCGACTTCGTGATTTTTCTTGATTTCTTCGATTTCATTCAAGGTGGAAATCTTCTTTCCGTCAAAGGTCAGAATGATATCGTATTTTTGAATTCCCGCAAGTTCCGCACCGCTTCCTTCCGTAATTTCTGTAACGTAAAACCCTTGGGGCAACCGGTATCTGCGTGCTATATTTACGGTGATCTCCGTCCCTTCCGCAATTCCGGTCGCCGGACGGTCTTTCACGTACCCGTAGTCTTTCAGACTGTTGACGATCTTAACGGCGTCGTCAATGGGAATGGCAAATCCAATTCCTTCGACTTCCGTTGAAGAAATCTTGGCAGAAACGACCCCGATCACTTTCCCGGAAGCGTCGACCAACGCACCACCGCTGTTTCCCGGATTCACCGCTGCATCGGTCTGAATCATGGTGGATACGCCGTTTTCTCCGTTGACTTGCCGATTCAATCCGCTGACGATTCCCACCGTAACGCTGTTTGCATATTCGATTCCCAAAGGATTTCCGATGGCGATGGCGGTTTCTCCTACCACCAGATCGGAAGAAGAACCGACGGTAACTGCCGGAAGAGGTTTTTGGGTTTCCACTTTGATCAGCGCAAGGTCCGTCTGGCTATCCGCCGCCACCAACGTTGCTTCCGCTTCCGTTCCGTCATCGAACAGAATCGTGATATACGCCGAACTGTATTGTTGCGCGTATTCGATGACGTGTTGATTCGTGACGATATAACCGTCTTCCGACCATATGATTCCCGAACCGGTCGAAGTTGCCGCCTCGGTTTGATAATGCGTAAATCCGTAATCAATGGTTTGGGAGGGAACGGTTACGCAAACACAGACTACGGAAGGGCGTACCGCAGATACCACCGTGGACAGAGCGTAAGAGTTTTCGTCGATGACGATCTGTGCCTGTTGCAGCTCTTCTTTCGTCACTTCGGAAGGGTTCTGCAACCCGCCGTTTTCCAGAATTTTCAGTTTTTGTTCGTATTCTTCGGTTAAGCGTTGATTTTCTCCTTTGAAATAAGATACGGTTTCGCTCAAGGCAATCATAAGGGCAACGGATAAAATCAACGAAATAACGGCGATGACCGTTGCTCCCGATCCTTTTTTCTTCCCTTGCGGCACGTATACTACGTTCCCATTGGGATCGGAAATGTTGGAGGGCTCAAAATCCATAAGTTTCAGTCCTTTTGCTGTTTGATAACTATAGTATACCAAGATTCTGCGGAACAATTATTTTTGAAAAACGGCGATTTTGTGTAAAAATACCGCGGAAAGGAAAG
>JAZNDV010000223.1:0-4981 GCA_045588285.1 Eubacteriales bacterium | reverse complement strand
GAAACACTACTTGAAAACCGCCGTTGAAATCGACGAAGACAAGCCGGTTTTGGTCGATAAATACATTTCCGGCAGAGAAGTGGAAGTCGACGCCATCTGCGACGGACACAGTGTTTTCGTTCCCGGCATCATGGAACTGGTGGAACGCACCGGAGTTCACTCCGGGGACTCCATCTCGGTCTATCCCACCTTCTCCGTTTCCGATAAAGTCAAGGGAACGATCCTGCAATATGCAAAACAGCTGGGGCTGGGCATCGGCATCGTGGGACTTTACAATATTCAGTTTATCGTCGACAAAGACGACAACGTCTTTATCATCGAAGTCAATCCCCGTTCTTCCCGTACCGTCCCCTTCCTGTCCAAGGCAACCGGATATTCCCTGGCGGACATCGCAACGGAAGTCATTCTCGGCAAGACCTTGAAAGAACAAGGCATTTTCGATATCTATCCCGACGAAAAGAAGCGCTGGTACGTAAAGGCACCGGTCTTCTCCTTCAACAAGATCCGGGGGCTGGACGCTTACCTCTCCCCCGAAATGAAATCCACCGGAGAAGCCATCGGTTACGACGACAAGATGAACCGTGCCTGCTATAAAGCCTTGCAGGCGGCCGGCATGCACCTGCAGAATTACGGCACCGTTTTTGCCACCATTGCCGATCAGGACAAAGAAGAAGCCCTGCCTCTCATTGAACGGTTCTACAATCTCGGTTTCAATATTCAGGCAACGGAAGGCACCGCAAAATTCCTGAAGGAACACGGGATCCGCACCCACGCGCTGAAAAAGATCAGCGACGGAAGCGAAGAAATTCCCGATGCGCTGCGTCAGGGTCATATCGCCTACGTCATCAATACCAAAGACCCCGCGTCCACCGACACGGACAACAACGACGGCGGTCAGATCCGCAAACTTGCCACGGAATATAACGTGACCCTCTTCACCGCCCTTGACACCGTAAAGGTTCTTCTCGACGTTCTGGAAGAAACCACGTTGTGTATTTCCACCATCGACGCGTAAGGAGTCAAATATGATCCAATCCATCTTTACGGTCACGGAAAATATTCCGCTGACCAAAGACGTTATGAAAATGACCCTGACGGGGGATTGCTCTGCCATCACCCGTCCCGGTCAGTTCGTCAATCTGAAAATCGAGGGCCGATATCTGCGCCGTCCCATTTCAGTTTGCGACCGGCAGGGAGATACGCTGACTCTGATTTATAAGATCGTCGGGGGCGGCACGAAGGATATGAGCGAAATGCCCGCCGGTACGAAGGTCGATATTCTCACCGGACTCGGAAACGGTTATGACGTGACCAAATCCGGCGACCGTCCCCTGTTGGTGGGCGGCGGCGTTGGAGTTCCGCCCTTGTATCTCCTTGCAAAGGATCTGATTGCCCAAGGAAAAACCGTCACCGTGATTTTGGGATTCAATACCGCCTCGGAAGTATTTTACGAAGAAGAATTCCGAGCCGCCGGCTGTACCGTCCGGGTGGCTACGGCAGACGGAACGAAGGGCGTGAAAGGCTTCGTCACCGATGCCCTTGACGGGATCGACGCAACCTATTTCTACACCTGCGGACCGGAACCGATGCTGAAAGCATTGTACGATAAAACCGAGATTTCCGGTCAATTCAGCTTCGAAGAACGAATGGGCTGCGGATTCGGTGCCTGCATGGGCTGTTCCTGCAAAACGAAATACGGAAACAAACGGATCTGCAAAGACGGCCCCGTGCTGGAGAAGGAGGAGATCCTATGGTAAATATGAAAGTCAACCTCTGCGGAATTGAGATGGACAACCCCGTCATTCCCGCCAGTGGAACCTTCGGCTACGGTTACGAATTTGCGGAATTATACGATATCAATATGCTGGGCACCTTCTCGTTCAAAGGAACGACGCTCGAACCCCGGTTCGGCAACCCCACCCCCCGCATCGCCGAATGTACCGCCGGTATGATCAACGCCGTGGGGCTCCAAAACCCCGGGGTAGACAAGGTTATTTCCGAAGAATTGCCCCGCCTCGCCGCCTGTTTTCACAAACCGGTCATGGCAAACGTCAGCGGTTTTTCCGTTTCCGACTACGCCGCCGCCTGCGAAAAATTAGACCAATGCAGCCAAGTGGGCTGGCTGGAGGTCAACGTTTCCTGTCCCAACGTCCACGGAGGCGGAATGTCCTTCGGGACCTCGCCGGAAGCGGCAGCGGAAGTGACCCGTGCGGTAAAAAAAATGACCTCAAAACCGGTCATCATCAAACTTTCCCCCAACGTCACCGACATCGTTTCCATCGCCAAAGCCTGCGAAGAAGCGGGGGCAGACGGCATCAGTCTGATCAACACCCTGCTGGGAATGAGAATTGACCTGAAGACCAAAAAACCGGTCATCGCCAACAAAATGGGCGGCTTTTCCGGATCTGCCATCTTCCCGGTGGCAGTACGAATGGTCTACCAGGTTGCCCGCGCCGTAAACGTTCCGGTGGTTGGAATGGGAGGCGTTACCACAGCGGAAGACGTCATTGAACTGATGCTCGCCGGCGCGACTGCCGTTCAGGTAGGGGCGGCAAACCTGATCGAGCCCTACGCCTGCAAAAATATTATCGAAGACCTGCCGAAGGTCATGGAAAAATACGGAATCCGGGATTTGAACGATATTATCGGTCAAGCATAACGGTCAGATAAAAGGAGATATCTCATGGGAAAAGACGTTATCATCGCCTGCGACTTTGACAGCGCGGAAAAAACCTTTGCATTCTTAGACAAATTCACCGGGCGCAAGCCTTTCGTAAAGATCGGCATGGAGCTGTACTACGCCGAAGGCCCTTCCATCGTGAAGGAAATCAAAAAACGGGGGCATAAGATCTTTTTGGATCTGAAACTCCACGATATTCCCAACACCGTAAAAAAATCCATGGCAGTTCTTTCCCGCCTTGACGTGGATATGACCAATCTCCACGCCGCCGGAACCTGCCGTATGATGGAAGCCGCCGTGGAGGGGCTGACCCGTCCCGACGGGACCCGCCCCATGCTTATCGCCGTCACCCAGCTGACGTCCACCGATCAGGAAAGCATGGAAAAGGATCTTTTAATCGAAAAACCCATTGCCGACGTGGTCATGCACTACGCCCGCAATGCGAAAACTGCCGGATTGGACGGGGTGGTCTGCTCCCCTCTGGAAGCCGGAAAAGTCCACGAACTCTGCGGAAATAACTTCGTCACCGTCACCCCCGGCGTCCGCTTTGCCGACGGAGACGTGGGCGACCAGAAGCGGGTCATGACCCCCGCCCAGGCAAAAGAGATCGGCTCGGACTACATCGTCGTCGGCAGACCCATCACCGCCGCCGAAGATCCCGTCGCCGCTTACGAACGCTGCGTGAATGAATTCTGTGACTGAGGATTGGCTATGGAATTTCGATACGACGTACAACTCCTCATCGAAGGAACCCATTTGGACGAAGATGAAATCGGAGATTATTTCCTTGCGAATTTTAAGGGAGATTGCCTTCTTGCCGTAGGAGACGAGGATCTGATCAAAATTCATTTCCATACCAACGAACCCTGGGAAATTCTGCAATATTGCGCACAGCTGGGCGAAATTTTTGACATCGTAGTAGAAGATATGGACCGACAGGCCAGAGGCTTGAAGGGATAAAGAAAGGACTCGAAACCATGGAAGCGTACAAAAGAGAGTTTATTGAATTCCTGCAAAGTGCAGGAGTACTGAAATTCGGGGATTTCACCGCAAAATCCGGCCGCAAGATTCCCTATTTCATCAACGCCGGAATGATCAAGACCGGAGATCAGATCACCAAAATGGGCGAATTTTACGCCAAGGCTTACTTTGACAAACTGGGCAAAAAAGAGGCGGTTCTCTACGGACCCGCATACAAGGGGATCTCCCTCTCCATTTCTGCCGCCGTTGCCCTTTCCAGGAACGGACTGAACGTACCCTTTTTCTTCAACCGCAAGGAAGTGAAGGATCACGGCGAAGGGGGGTCCTTCGTCGGCTACGTTCCCCAAGCCGGAGAAGAGATCGTCATCATCGAAGACGTCATCACCGCCGGCACCGCCATTCGGGAAAGCATGGAGATTTTAAGCCATCTGGAAAACACCAAAGTCATCGCAGCCTTTATTATGGTCGACCGCAAAGAAAAAGGGCAGACCGAAAAAGGTGCCATGCAGGAGATCGAAGAACAGTTCGGTTTCCCCGTCTATTCCGTCGTTGACGTATACGACATCATCGAATACTTGGAAGAAGACCCCAAAAACGAAGAAAACGTCACCCGGATCAAAAATTATCTTGCGGTAAACGGAGCAAAAGCATGAGAAGTTTGATTTCTATTCTGGATTTTTCCGTTGAGGAATTGGATGCCCTGATCGCTACCGCCAAGGATATCATCGCCCATCCGGAAAACTATTGGGACAAATGCGCCCACAAAAAGCTGGCAACACTGTTCTTTGAGCCCTCCACCAGAACCCGTCTCAGCTTTGAGGCTGCTATGATGGAACTGGGCGGCAATGTCATCGGTTTCTCCGAGGCCAGCTCCTCCTCCGCCTCCAAAGGCGAGAGCATGGCTGACACCGCTAAGATCCTCAGCTGCTACGCCGATATCATGGCGATTCGCCACCCCAGAGAAGGCGCTCCCTTTGTTGCCTCCCGCAACGCAACCATCCCGGTTATCAATGCCGGTGACGGCGGTCACAATCACCCCACCCAGACACTGGCAGACCTGCTGACCATTTCCCGGGAAATGGGACGCCTGAACGATCTGACCATCGGTTTGTGCGGTGACCTGAAGTACGGCAGAACTGTCCACTCCCTCATCGAGGCTATGAGCCGCTATACCGGCATCAAGTTTGTCCTCATCTCCCCCAAGGAACTGGAACTGCCCGGTTACATCCGGTACAATGTTCTGGATCAGGAGAAGATCCCCTACGAAGTGACCACCAGTTTGGAAGAGGCTATGCCCAAGCTGGATGTTCTGTACATGAC
>JAZNDV010000222.1:0-3483 GCA_045588285.1 Eubacteriales bacterium | reverse complement strand
TGTCTTCCTAAGACCGCTTGGCCTCCGACTTACCCCCGGAAAGGGAGACCAGATTTTTGATGATCTTTCCCGGAGGCGCCGCGTAGATCTCGACCCCCGATTCCAAAATATTGTCCGGCTCGTCAAGACGCAGTTTTGCCTCTCCGCCGTTGAACATTTCCTTAAAAGTCTCCGCAAAGGCTTCGTTGATCGTGTGTAACTGTTCTTCAAAAATTTTCGCCATTTCTTCTTCCAGACCGGCGATCATGGTTTCCAGCTCGGTCTTTGCTTTGCTGATATCTTCAAACTGTTCCGCAAGATGGTCGTGCCGCTCCTTGACGGCGGCGTATTCTTCGATGGAAGAAACGTCCACGTGCCCCAAAGCACGGATCATGTCCTTCAATTCCCCGGCGCGTTTTTTTGCGGCGGGCAGGTCGAAGGAAAGATTCATGGCAATTACTTCGGTCAAGGTCAGTTCGTATTCGTCCCAGAACCGGGCAAGAACAGCGTTGTTTGCCTCGGTCAGCTGGTCGATTTTTGCCTGCGTCCGTTCCGATTCCCGGAGCAACCGT
This sequence comes from Eubacteriales bacterium, assembly GCA_045588285.1. Taxonomy (GTDB): domain Bacteria; phylum Bacillota; class Clostridia; order Oscillospirales; family UBA644; genus RGIG995. The sequence goes on along the minus strand of JAZNDV010000222.1, from coordinate 2,932 downwards.
TCTCTGGTGTCGTAAATTTCTTTTTGTTCCGCCCGCATACGGTTCTGTTCCGCTTCAACTTTGCTGCGTTCCCCGGCAAGATTCCGGATATTATCGGTCAAGTCCGAAACGGCTTTGAGAAGCTCGTTTTTCTTCGCTTCCGCGGCGGCGATGGCAGCGTTGGCCTCTTCGGTTTTTCGGAGGTTTTCTTCCTGCTGAAGCCGGGTTTCGTCCCCGCTTCGTCCGCAATCGGAAATCCGCTGATCCAGCGATGTTACGGTGGTTTTGTTTTGTTCTATGGTCTTTTGCTCGGACAAGATCTCCAACTGGATCTGATGCAGTTCTTCGGCGATGGCTTCCTGCTCCAGCTTGAGCTGTGCCAATTTTTCTTCCACCGCTTTTGCGGAAGATTCTCCGGCGGCAATGGCGGCGGTTAATGCGTCTGCCTGCTCGTCAAAACCGATCATTTGAGCCGAAAGCTCTTGCTGACGCAGCTGCAAGCCTTCGATCTGCAGGTTCCGTTCTTCTTTTGCCCGGTTGACGTTTGCAATATAGGAAGCGTAGTTGTCATACTCTGCCTGAGCTTTGATGCGGTTTTGCTGAGCCTCTTCCGATTGGGCGTTGATTTCGCCGATGAGCCGTTCCGCTCCGGAAACCTCTTCCTTCATGGCTTTCAGTTCCCCTTCGGCGGTTTTCAGGGTTTCTTCCTGCTTCGTCAGCTCTTCGGTCAAGGTTTCGATTTCGTTGCGGCGGGTCAGGATTCCGGTGTTTTTGGATAAACTGCCCCCGGTCAGGGATCCGCCGGCGTTGACGACCTGTCCGTCCAGGGTGACGATGCGGAAGGCTCGGTCGTGGCGTTTGGAGATGGCAAGGGCGGCGTCGATATCTTCCGCGATCGCGGTGCGTCCCAATAAAAACACCATGACCGAATCGTATTTTTTATCGTAACCGATCAGGTCACAGCCCAATCCCACGTATCCCTCTTCCGATTCCAGTCCTTTGACTGCAAGACGGTTGCCCTTGATGGTGGAGCGGGGCAGGAAGGTGGCGCGGCCGGCGTTTTTGTTTTTCAGCATCATCATGGCGGCTTTTGCGCATTGTTCGTCGTCGGTGATGACGTTTTGAATGGCGGCGCCCAGGGCGATCTCCACGGCGGCGGCGTATTTGGGGTCTACGGTGATGACCGAAGCTACCGTTGCCATTTCTCCCTTCAAAATTCCCCGTTGGGATTCCTGCATGACGGTGCGGACGGCGAAGTTGAAGCCCTCAAAATGTTTTTCCATATCGGAAAGCAATTGCAGACGGCTTTGCTTTTTGGAAAGAGCGATGCGCAATTCCTGCAACGCCGCGTCTTTTTTCTCCATCTGGGTCTTTCGGTTTTCAAACCGAAGCCGATATCCTTCCAGACGGTTTTTGTTATCATTGATAATGGACGTGAATTTGTCCACCTCGTTTTTTGCTTCTTTCTGTGCCTTTTTCAGCGAGGTCAATTTTTCTTCCGAATCCTGCTCGTCCAGGGCAAGGTCGTCCAATTTTGTTTTTACGTCGGACAGAGACTGTTCTGCCGAGGCTTTCCGGATCCGCAGCGCCGTCAATTCGGCAGCCTTTTGCGCCGTTTCCTCTGCCGTTTTTCCCGCTTGGGTCCCGAAATCCTCTTCGGTCTTTTTCGAGGAATCTCTCCGGGCGGCAACGGCGGCGATTTTCGCTTCCAGCCCCCGAACGGTTTCTTCTCCTGCGGCGATGGCGGCAAGGGTACGGTTCTTTTCTTCTGTAAGAACGGCTTTCATTGCGTCGGATTGTTCGTCTTCCCGGCGCAAACGTTCGTTTTCTTCTTTTAAGTGGGCAAGGTCGTTTTGCAAAACCAGAATTTCTGCGTCTGCTCCGGCGGCTTGTCCTTCGGTTTCCGATTTGCGGCGATGCTCTTCGTCCATCGCTTCGCTCAATTCCCGGATCCGTTGATTCTGTTCTTCTTCCTTTTCCTCTGCCCGGGCAAAATATTCGGAAGAGGCTTCCAGCTGGTCGTCAAAGGTCTTTTTGACTTCTACGGCTTTGCCCAGATCTTCCGCGTATTTTTCCGATTGCTTTTGCCATACGAACAGTTCCAGGTCCTTCTTTTCCGCGCTGTAGTCTAAAAATTTGCGGGCGTTTTTCGATTTGTGTTCCAAAGAGGGAAGACGGTCGGCAAGCTCGGTGATGATATCTCCGACCCGGACGAGGTTTTCTTCTGCTTGGTGCAGTTTTCGGGCGCTTTCTTCTTTTTTGAATTTCAGACCGGCAATCCCGGCGGCTTCTTCGAATAAAAAACGGCGGTCTGCAGGCTTTGCTTTGATGATTTCCGTAATCATGCCCTGACCGATGACCGAATATCCGTCTCTGCCGAGTCCCGTATCCCGGAACAGTTCCCGGATATCCCGCAGGCGGACGGGGGCGCGGTTGAGCAGATATTCACTGTCTCCCGACCGATAGAACCGGCGGGTGACGACGATTTCGGTATAGTCAATGTCAAACATGTGGTCCGCGTTATCCAATACGATGGAAACTTCCGCATATCCCATGGGCTTGCGTTCTTTGGTTCCGTTGAAGATCACGTCTTCCATTTTCGCTCCCCGCAGGGTTTTTGTGGACGTTTCGCCCAAGACCCAGCGCAAGGCGTCGGCAATATTACTTTTTCCGCTTCCGTTGGGGCCTACGATGGCGGTGATCCCTTCCCGGAATTCAATGACGGTCTTATCCGGAAAAGATTTGAACCCCTGCAATTCCAGTCGGCGCAGGCGGTTTTCGGGGATAACGGTTCCGGCAATTTTTTCGTTCGGCAAGATGGTTCCCTCTTTTTAATAAATTATACTTAAATATAATAACATATTTTTGCGCCTTTTTCAACCCCCTTGCCCCGGGCTGCTTCCGACAAATTTATGAATTTTTTGTTAAGTGTATTGCAATCCGCCGTTTTTTT
>JAZNDV010000221.1:0-4256 GCA_045588285.1 Eubacteriales bacterium | reverse complement strand
AAGGGGCTGAGATCCTGCTGACCAGAGAGGATCTGCTCATCGAATCCGCCCAGACCGAAGGATATGAATCCTGCACCGATAACGGCGTTACGGTGGTTCTCGATACGACCCTGACCCCGGAATTGATCGAAGAAGGATTTGTCCGGGAGATCATCAGCAAGATTCAGACCATGCGGAAAGAATCGGGCTTTGAAGTGACCGATCATATTGCCGTTTACACCTATGGAAACGATAAAATTGCAGAATTGTTCCAAAACAACGAAGCGGTTATCAAGTCGGAAGTATTGGCAGAGGCCGTAGAATATACGGAACCCACTCAAACCGAACACGCAAAAGCATGGAACATCAACGGGGAGAAAGTCACCCTCGGCGTAAAAGTAATCTAAAAACACATCTCCCCCGGTCTTGCGATCGGGGGAGTGTTGCAAAGGAACGTAGAATATGCCTAAATCGAGAAATCAGAAGTTAAAATTACCCTATTTAATAGAGATTCTCAAGGAAAAAACCGATGAGGAACGGGGATTAAATACCGAAGAACTGATCCGGGAATTGGCTCGGTACGATATTTCGGCAGAGCGGAAAAGCATTTACGACGATATTCGCCTGCTGCAGGATTCTTTTGGCATGGCGATCGAACACGACAAAGCAAACGGCTACCGATTGGTGGAACGGGATTTTGATCTTCCGGAACTGAAAATGTTGGTGGACGCGGTGCAGTCCTGCCGTTTTATTTCCGTAACCAAAAGCGATGAACTGATCCGCAAATTAAAGGGATTGACCAGTGAACGCCGAGCCAGGGAACTGCAACGGCAGGTCACGGTAAAAAACCGCATTAAATCCATGAATAACACCACGATTTACTCCATAGACACCATTCACAACGCTATTCTGCACGACAAGCAGATCACCTTTCAGTATTGGGGCTGGACGGCAAATAAGGAGCAGGTTCCCCGGCATGACGGCAAATGTTATCGCGTCTCCCCTTGGATGCTGCTGTGGGACGACGAATACTATTATCTGATCGCTTATGACGGCGAAAATTCCGAGATCCGGCATTACCGGGTGGATCGAATGAGGACAGTCAACGAAACAGAAAAGAAGCGGGAAGGACGGGAAGAGTTCACGAACATCGACATTGCGGAATACTCCTCCGGTATATTTGGAATGTTCGGCGGACAAACCACCCACGTAACCTTCCGATGCAAAAACTCCATGGCAGACGTGGTTCTCGACCGATTCGGAAAAGACGTCATGTTGGTCTCAGAGGGAGACGGGTTCAAATTCCATGCGGATATCAATGTATCTCCTCAATTTTTCGGCTGGGTCGCTTCCTTTGGAGACGAAATCAAGATCGTATCCCCTGCCGACACCGTCGCCCAATTCAAAAAACATCTCACTGAAGCTTTGGGGCAATATGAATAAATTGAAAGACGGTGTGATGATTTCGCAATATCCGAGAACTCTTGTTTCTTTTTTACCGCAAAACAAATTGATCCCTGCGTGCAACGGAAAACACTAAATACGGATTGAAAATTGGCGAATGAACACAACATCTTGTGTTATTTCACAAAAATATAACAACTTTACTCTTGACAAACATTGTCACATATTGTATAATATAAGTACACCTTTTACATGACTGACGGAATGCGGAGTACCGCAAGGGAGTGTAAAGGAATGAAACGCCGACCGTCTGGGCAATTCTTTCATGGAAAAGGATTGCCTTTTATTTTTTATGGCAATCGACAGAAAAGGAGAAACAAATGGAACACAAAAATTGGCACGGATTCAAACAAGGCGTGTGGCAGGACGAAATTAACGTCCGGGATTTTATCCAAACCAATTATAAAGAATATTTCGGAGACGACAAATTCCTTGCCGGCCCCACGAAGAGAACCCGGGACTTGATGGACAAGATCCAGGCTTTGTTTGCCTTGGAACGTAAAAAGGGCGGGGTTTTGGACATTGATACGGAAACAGTCTCGTCCCTGACCGCCTATGCTCCCGGTTATATTGACAAAGAAAATGAACTGATCGTCGGTATGCAGACCGACGAACCGCTGAAGCGCGGCGTAAACCCCTTCGGCGGAATGAGAATGTGCAAAAACGCCTGTGAAGCCTACGGCTACAAGCTGAGCGAGAATTTACAAAATAAGTTCAAATTCCGCACTACCCACAACGACGGAGTGTTCCGTGCCTATTCCGATGAAATGCGTAAAGCACGGAAATGCCACGTTATTACCGGACTTCCCGATGCCTACGGCAGAGGCCGCATCATCGGGGATTACCGTCGTGTTGCGTTGTACGGTGTTGACCGGCTGATCGAAGAAAAACAAAAGGATAAAGCGGAATTCGGTTCCAGAGATTTCAGCACGGATCAGGTTCGGCTGAACGAGGAACTGTTTCAGCAAATCGCGTTTTTGGGAAATCTGAAAGAAATGGCAGCCATGCACGGCTACGATATCAGCGGGCCTGCGGAAAACGCACGTCAAGCAATTCAATGGACTTACTTTGCGTATCTTGCCGCGATCAAAGAACAAAACGGCGCCGCAATGTCCCTGGGACGGGTCAGCACCTTCTTTGATATTTACATTGAACGGGATCTGGAAAACGGAATTCTGACCGAAGAATCCGCCCAGGAACTGATCGACGATTTCGTAATGAAACTGCGGATCGCCCGGCACCTTCGAACCCCCGAATACAACGAATTATTCGGCGGCGATCCCATGTGGATCACGGAAGCGGTAGGCGGTATGGGAGAAGACGGACGGACGTTGGTCTCTAAGAGCAGCTTCCGAATTCTGAACACGCTTTATACCCTCGGGTCTTCCCCGGAACCCAACCTGACGGTTTTGTGGTCTCAAAATCTTCCGGAGGGATTCAAAAAATTCTGCGCGAAGGTCTCTGCAGATACCGATTCGATCCAATATGAAAACGATGATTTAATGCGTCCCCGTTACGGTGACGATTACGCCATCGCCTGCTGTGTTTCCGCCATGAAGGTGGGCAAACAGATGCAGTTCTTTGGGGCGCGGTGCAATCTGGCAAAATTGCTTTTAATTGCTCTGAACGGCGGTTATGACTGCGAAAGCAAAATGGCAATTGGACCGCAGATGTCGGTTTTAGATGGCGAAAAGCTGGATTATAATCAGGTTTTGCAACGGTTTGACATCTACATTCAATGGCTCTCCCGCCTTTACGTCAACACCATGAACGTGATCCACTACATGCACGATAAATACGCCTATGAAAAAATTCAGATGGCGTTGCACGATACGGAAGTGGAACGGTTGATGGCATTCGGAATCGCCGGGCTTTCGGTGGTTGCGGACTCCTTGAGTGCGATTAAATACGCGAACGTGACTCCGGTCAAAGATGAAACCGGACACATCGTATCCTTCGTTACGACCGGAGAATTCCCCAAATACGGCAATGACGACGATCGGGTTGACTTAATCGCAAAAGACCTGACCCACAAGGTCATCACAGAATTGCGCAAAACTCCCACCTATCGCGATGCGGTTCACACCTTATCGGTATTGACCATTACGTCCAACGTTATGTATGGAAAGCATACCGGGGCTACTCCCGACGGACGTGCTGCCGGCGCTGCTTTCGCTCCCGGTGCAAACCCCATGCACAACCGGGAAGAAAACGGTGCTTTGGCTTCTTTGAACTCCGTAGCAAAAATCAGTTATGACGATTGCCGGGACGGAATCTCCAATACCTTCTCCATCACCCCCGTGGCGCTTGGAGAGGATTATGAGTCACGCAACGCGAATTTGGTATCGGTGCTCGACGGATATTTTATTCAGGACGCTCATCATCTGAACGTCAACGTCCTTGACAGACAGAAGCTTATTGATGCGATGAACGACCCCGAGCTCTACCCAACCCTTACCATTCGTGTCTCGGGTTATGCGGTCAACTTCAACAAGCTTACCCGTGATAAGCAGGAGGAGGTCATCAGAAGGACCTTCCACCAAGAGCTTTAAAAATATGGAGGCGAAAGGGGTACGGTGATGCCGTAGCCCCTTTTTTGATAATATGTTTGTTCATTCCTTTGAATCTATGGCGGCACGTGACGGCGACGGAATACGCTATTGCGTTTTTTTGTCGGGCTGCCCCTTGAGATGCGTATACTGTCATAATCCGGATACACAAAAGCGTGGCGGCAGAGAGATGACACCCGAGGAGGTGGCGAAAAAGGCGTCACGCTACAAGCCCTACTTCAAAAACGGCGGAGGCGTCACCTT
>JAZNDV010000220.1:0-8522 GCA_045588285.1 Eubacteriales bacterium | reverse complement strand
AAAGATTTAGAAGGCAAGGGATTTGACCCCCGCAAACTTCTTGCTCCCGGTGTAGAAGCTATTAGAGCAACCGTCCGTGAAAAGATCGAGCTGTTCGGCTCTGCAAATAAGGCTTGATTAATACTTGAGAGCCTTTTTGTAACGGGGTCTCTCAGTATATTGTGAGGCATTTTTTATGGATTGGAATGGAAAAGTAATCAATTTTCTTGGAGACAGTATTACCTATGGGGTCGGTGCTTCTTGTCCTGAAAAAAAATACGTGAATCAGACGAAGGAAATTTTGAATCTCGCTTCTGCCAATAATTACGGTATTTCAGCGACCCGGATTGCGCCCCGGAAAGTTCGTTCCGAAAACGAAACGCAGGACAAACACTTTGCCACGCGGGTCGACAGAATGGATCCCAACGCTGATGGAATCGTCGTTTTCGGCGGAACCAATGATTTCGGTCACGGAGATGCCCCACTCGGAACGATTGATGACGTTACGCAAGATACTTTTTACGGTGCGATGAAGGTTTTGTGTGTAAAGCTGATCGAAAAATATCCCGGAAAGCCTATTGTAATTCTAACCCCTCTTCATCGTTGCGGGGAGGATAATATTCTTGGGGACGGAAACCGGAAAATGCCTTTGGGTTCTCCGTTGTCTGCTTTTGCTCAAGCCGTTCGCGAGGTTGCCGCATATTATTCGCTGCCCGTCCTGGATCTTTGGGCAGTCAGTGGAATCCAGCCCAACGTTCCCATCATTAAAGAAATGCTTATGCCCGACGGGCTTCACCCCAACGATGCGGGTCATCGTTTGATCGCAGAACGTCTTGCAGGTTTTTTGAACGCTTTATAATTGTATCAAAATCATGGCGGTGTGAGAAATCACACCGCCTTTTGAGAAAAATTCCGTTACACTATTGACAAATACGTAAAACTATGCTATAATCTACTCAAGAATTTTTATGAAAGGAGGAGAATACCATGACAAATCGCAACTGCAAATCCAAATTTATCAACACAAACGTACTCCCCTCCGAGGATGATATTGCATAAGCAGATTGTAACCGATCTGTATTCCCGGTGCGTATGAGTACGCCCCGGGTATTTTTTTTGTTTTCAGGGCACCCGTGGCGGCTCACGGGTGTCTTATCTTTTTCGGAGAGAACCTCATCTGAAAGAAATACGAAAATGAAAAAAATACTTGAATTACTTAAGCCTTACCGTAAAAAACTCGTGTCCGTCGCCTTGATTGACGGGGTCGGGATGATCTGCGCCCTTTTAATGCCTTTTGTCATGAGTGAAATCGTTGAACAAGGTATTACAAAACAAAATCTCTCTCTCGTATGGCAATATGCCGTAGTCATGGTGGTTTTGGCAATCGTTACTGTCACAGCAAACGTTCTTTCGGCAAAATTGAACACTTCGGTTTCAGCCGGTTATTCTGCGGACCTTTGCCATAAAACCTTCGAAAAAATCAATTCCCTTTCTTATACCGATTACACAAAAATCGGTCCTTCGGGATTATTGTCCAGAGCAACCGACGATATTTGGAACGTTGAGGGGGCAATTACCGGATTGCCGTATACTCTTTTTACCGTTCCTGTGATGTTTCTCGGCTCTGCATTTTTAGCATTTTTAGCCGATCCGGTGCTGTCTGCGGTGTTTATGCTGTCGATTCCGCCGATCCTTATTTTGGTGTTGTTTTTGATGCGTCCCCTCTATGATATGTGGGATAAATCGGACCGATACGTTGATCTTCAAAATAAAATCGTAAGAGAGCGTTTGTCGGGGCTTCGGGTCGTTCGGGCTTTTAATAATGAAAAACGGGAACACGGCAGAGCTAAATTTGCCACGGAAGAAATGGCAAAGTATATGATCCGAGCCAATACCCGCGGAGGAATGGTTGAACCTTTTGCCATGTTACTTTTGAACCTTGCCACGGTTGCGGTGATCTATTTCGGCGGAATAAGGGCACAACTTGGTTCCGGAATCAATACGGGCGGAGTGATTGCCGTGCTTCAGTACATCGGTATGATCTCCAATGCCTTGATCAATATTTCATGGACCCTTGCCTGGCTTCCGAAAGTCAAAGTTTCGATGCGCCGCTTAGATGAAATTCATTCAAGCCCGGAGGAGGAGACCCTGTCGAACGGGAAGATTCCTGACGGATTTGACGTCGAAATTGAAAATCTTTCTTTTGCTTACCCCAACTCCACCCAAAACGTCATCGAAAATCTCTCTCTCAAAATGAGAGAAGGGGAGCATATTGCGCTGATCGGAGGAACCGGAAGCGGAAAAAGTACGTTGATCCGACTTCTTGCGGGGCTTTTTGAACCTGGCAGTGGAGAAATAAAGATCGGCGGAGTTCCCTACAGCGAGATGGAAAAAGGGGAGATCCGCACACACTTTTCCGTCGCTCTTCAAAAGGCGCAGATTTTTGAAGGCACGGTGCGGGATAACGTCAAAATGGGCAATCCCGAAGGTTCGGATGAAGAAATATACGAGGTGCTTAAATTATCTAAAATGGCGGATTTTGTGGATTCCCACGCCGAGGGGCTGGGTTATCTTTTGGTTGGAAACGGTCAAAACGTCAGCGGGGGCCAGCGTCAAAGATTAAACATGGCGAGAACGGTAATCAAAAAAGCAGATATTTACATTTTTGACGACAGCTTCAGCGCTTTGGACTTTTTGACCGAAAGCGAGATCAAAGAAAATTACGCCGCGTTGCTTCGTGGGAAAAGCAGAATCGTTGCCACCCAACGAATCAGCACGGCTATGAGTGCCGACCGCATATACGTGCTGGATCAAGGAAGGATCATTGGGGCGGGAACTCACCAGGAGCTTCTTGCGTCCTGCCCGGTCTACCGGGAGATTGCCGATTCTCAGATCGGCAACCGAAAGGAGGGGAGCTTATGAAAAAGAAAGAATTCAGTTCTGCAGAGGTAATTTTTCGCATCGTAAAAGATTCCTTCGGAATTATTCATTGGCTTTTGCTCGCTACGGTTCTGAGCATCGCCTCTGCCTACCTTGCTATGACCGCTCCTGAAATTCTCGGAAACTTAACCAATCAGATCTATGATTTGCTGGATGTCGGGATTCCCCTTGAGACTTCGTTGTTTTACAATCGTATCATTACCCTTGCGGTGGTATACCTCTTATCCGCCCTGCTCAGTGCTCTGACCAAGGCGGTGATGAATTACTCGGTCAGTAGTTTTTTTACCTGCAAGTTACGGGTAAAAATGAGTGAAAAGATTGCAAAAATTCCCATCAAGACGGTCGATAGTACCCCAAATGGCGAATTTATTTCCCGAATGACCCACGACGTTTCCATTATGGGCGGTTCCATCCACGATATTTTTGGGGTGATAATCAACGGCGTAATTCAGTTGATTATGATTTCAATTATTATCTTTACGGAAGAACCCATAATGGCATTGGCGGTTATCGTGTTCGTTCCCCTGTCACTTACTTTATCTGCCGTTCTTGCTTCAAGAAGTGAAAAGCATTTTAACGATTCCCGGGTGCAATCGGGAAAACTTTACAGCATCTGCGAAGAAAATTTGGCTTGCTTTGATGCCGTAAAGATCTTCTCAATTGAAGAATCCCAGAACGAAAAATACAAAGCTGTCACCGAAAAGTACGCCGATTATTCCGTGAAAGGATATTTCGTTTCGGGACTTGTAGCCCCCATTGTGGGATTGATCAATAATCTGTCTTATGTCGCCATCTGTGTGATCGGAGCATATCTCGTCATACACGGGCGGGTCAACGTGGGTTCTCTTGTCGCCTTTATCATGTATACGAAACTATTTTCCGGTCCTTTGGAATCTATCGCCAATGGAATGTCCATGATCCAGTCCACCATTGCGTCTGCAAGAAGGGTGTACGAATATCTGGACGGTGAAGAAATGGAAGAGAGCGAATCCAAAGGCAACGGAACGGTGAAAGGGGAAGTGGATTTTATCGATGTTTGCTTTTCCTATACCGACGACAAACCGTTGATCGAGAATTTGAATCTGCACGTTCGCCCCGGAGAAAAAGTTGCAATTGTAGGACCTACCGGGGGAGGAAAGACCACCATTGTAAATATCTTAATGCGTTTTTACGATCCCAAATCAGGGAAAGTTTTGGTGGACGGAAACGATATTACCGCCATGAGCCGTACCGACGTGCGGGAAATGTTCGGGATGGTGTTGCAGGACACGATGCTGTTTTCTGGGAGCGTATATGATAATATCGCCTACGGAAAAGAAGGGGCAACGCGGGAGGAAGTGATCCAAGCCGCAAAGAAAGCTCACGTCGACCGCTTTATCGAAGCACTTCCCAAGGGATACGACACCGAGATCAATGAAGACAGCACCAACATCAGTGCCGGACAAAAGCAACTTCTGACCATTGCCAGAGCCTACCTGTCCGACCGTCCGATCTTGATTCTTGACGAAGCCACCAGCAACGTGGATACGCGCACCGAACTTTTGATTCAAAATACGATGGACGAACTGATGAAAGGACGCACCGCCTTTGTGATTGCCCATCGTCTCTCTACCGTTGAACACGCCGACATTATTCTGGTTGTAGACAACGGGCGCGTCGTGGAAAAAGGTACCCACGCCGAGTTGTTACGACGGCGGGGACTGTATTCAAAAATTTACAATAGCCAATATCCTAAAAATTGATTTTCAAAAGAACCGGAAGGGATTTTCCCTTCCGGTTCTTACGTTATAAATTAAACGCTGAAAAATCAAAGGAGCCTGTTTCTTCACTCCGTACCGCTTCGGCGATGTTCTTTTCGATTGACACGTTGCAGACCGCGTTTAGTTCGTTGAACAAAGCGTTGGAGTTGACTTCGCACAGGATCGGTTCTCCGTCTTTGCCGTACAGAAGATCCACACCGCCGAAATTCAACCCAAGAAGTCGGCAGGCATCGATTGCTGCCCGTTCAAATTCTTGGGGCGGTTCGATCTTCATTCCCTGTCCGCCGGCACCGATATTGGATCGGAAATCCGTTGGATTGTACCGTTCCATGGCGGCAACGGCGTCGTCTTTTACAACGTAAATCCGCACGTCCTTTCCTGCGGAAGATTCAATATACTCTTGCAAAAGATAAGGTTGATTTTTCCATGCTTCACAAAGGTCCGTAAGTTCTTTTTTTGAAGAAATCAGTTTTACTTGTTGCCCCAAAGAGCCAAAAGCTAATTTTGCTACCAAGGGGAAGCCGAGCGTTTTCGCCGCTTGTTCCGTAAACGTTTTTCGAAAATCCGGATCGTCGGCAAATAACAGGGGATAGAAAACGGTTTTCGGTACCGTTAAATCCCGGCGTAACAGTTCCGTCGTTCTCCGTTTGTCGTCACATAATTCGATGGCGCCGATGTTGTTATACAGACGGATTCCCAACAATTCCAATCGCAATCCGGTAATGATGTCTTTATCAAAATAAACGCACTTTTCAAATTCAATTTCTTCATCTTTTAAGAACAGCAATTCGTCCGTATAGAAGCAAGGACACTCCAATTCCCGGGCAACTGCCCGTGCCTGATTCCCGAAAATCGATTCCAGGGAACGGTTGTAGAGAACGGCATACTTTTTATTCATCGTATCATTCTTTCATCATTTCTTCGTAAGCGGTCATGATTGCCATTTTACCGCTGGGATAGGTTAAGCCCCCTTGCAGGTATCCCACGAAGGGTTCCCTCATCGGTCCGTCGGCAGAAATTTCGATAGACGCGCCGGAGACGAAGGTTCCTGCCGCCATAATGACCTGATCGTCATAACCGTCTTCCAGATAAGGTTCGGGATAGACGTAAGAATCCACCGGAGAACCTTTTTGAATCCCCTGGCAGAACCGAACCAATTTCTTCGGATCCCGGAAGGTCACAGTTTGAACGATATCGCTTCTCTTTGCATCAAAGGAAGGTGCCGTTTCAAAGCCGGAATTTTCAAAGAGTTTTGCGGCAAATACGGCGCATTTCATGGCTTCCGCCACCGTATGGGGCGCATAGAACAATCCCATCGTCAAGGGACGCATTTGATCCAAAGACGGCGTGCAGTCTTTCCCCAACCCCACGGCAGTCAGACGAAAGGCAGCTTTTTCTACCAGATCTTTCCGACCTGCAATATACCCTCCCGTCAGAGCAATTCCGCCCCCGGCATTTTTAATCATCGAGCCGGCAATTAGGTCTGCCCCTACTTCAGTAGGCTCCTGCAATTCGGTAAATTCGCCGTAGCAGTTATCTACCATCACGATAGCCCGCTTGTTGACGACTTCAACGATTTTTTTGATCATATCAATGGTCAGCGCAGGCCGCGTCGTGTATCCTCTGGAACGCTGAACGTAGACCATTGTAACCGAGGGATCTGATTTCAAGACGGTATCAATGCCCTCGTAATCCGGAGAAAAATCTTGCAACAGATTGATATCCCGGTATTTTATTCCGAAATCTGCCAAGGAACCGTTGCCCGCAGTTCCCGAGAGCCCGATGGTTTGCAGGAGCGTATCGTAGGGTCTTCCCGTGACGGCGAACATCGTATCTCCCGGACGGAGAACGGCAAAAAGCGCCGTGGCAAGGGTGTTTGTCCCGGAGGAAAAATTATGTCTCACCAGAGCGTCTTCCGCCCCCAAAACCTGCGCCCACATAGCGTCTAAGGTGTCCCTTGCCCTGTCGTCGTGTCCGTAACCAGTGGTTCCGTATAAAGAGGCTTGAGAAACCCGGTGATCCCAAAATGCTTGCATGACCTTCTGGGTATTTTTTTCTTCAATTTTTTCAATTTCACGGAATTGCTTCTGTACTTGATTCTCTGCCAGTTCAGCGGCAAGCCGTGTGTCCAACGTAAACATTTTTACCGTCTCCTGTGTTGCTACTTGCTTTTTTTTCAAAAATATGGTAAAATGGTATCATCGTAACGGATATCATATCTATTATATACGACAAAATGAAAACTGTCAAGAAGGGAACTGAGGTTTTTTGCTGAATTTTCTGAGAAATCGACCGGATCTGAATTCCGTTTTGCGGGAAGTGGGGAATGATTGTACTCCTTCCGCCGAAAAAATCTTCCGAGCCGCTCAGCCGGTAGATGAAATTAAGGTCGTCATTTTGGGACAAGATCCCTATCCTGCCCCCGGAGCGGCAACGGGGCTTGCTTTTGAGGTGAACGGACTTACCAGTTGGAAACAGCCTTTTCGTCAGGTTTCCTTGAAAAACATCGTCCGGCTTTTGTATTCCTCTTATACCGGAGCAGATCCCTATCGGACGAAATTTTCTGACGTTCTCAATGCAATTGACCGGGGTGATTTTTCCATTTTGCCCCCCGACCGCCTTTTTTCCTACTGGGCGGAAAACGGCGTTTTATTGCTTAATACTGCCTTGACCTGTAAGCCGGGATACCCCGGATCCCACGCGGAATTGTGGAAACCTATCATGGACGATCTGATCCGGTATATTGAAGAAAACGCGCATCCTATTTGGTTTCTTTGGGGGAAAGAAGCTGAAAGGTATAATTACGTCCAACATTCTTACCGGTCCCGCCATCCGATGCTTTGTTCTGAAAATTGGGAAAACGATTTCCTCAAGAATCCCTGTTTCCGAGAAACTTCGACCTTCATCGACTGGCTTGGTTAACGGATTTTTTTCCTTTTGAATAAGTCTGTTCATTTTCGGAAAAACTGTGGGAAAGAACCATAGAAAAGGGGAATGGCTCCATGATACGAGGCTTATTTCAAAACGCTGTTATTATTCAAAATCCGCGCGGTGGAAAGATCTTCAGTCAGGCGATTTTTATTCTTCGTCCGGAAGCACTTTGTTCTGACCGGGAATTGGTGGAAGAAGCTCAACGGATTATTGAGGAAAACACTTCTTTGCAAAAAAAGCGAAAAGCCTATAAATGATCAGAATCCACCTGCGGGTGGATTTTTGATTCCGTTGACAAATTGAAAAAAATGTGTTATACTTATTTCGACAAAACCTGCCCCGTTAGGAGTGTTATGTTTCTGAAAAAGTTTTTTCTGATATTGATTGCAATCACGATCATCACCGGATTTTCTGCCTGTGAGGACGCTCCGGTTTTGGCACCCGTTCCTGTAGATAAAACGGCGTTGACCTCACTGTTGGAGGATTTCAAAACCATTCCTCAAACATTGGATCAGGCTACGATCGTTACTGCTTATTCGTTGGTTCTGGAGAATGAATCTGCAACGCAAAAAGAAGTTACCGAAGCCGTTACCGCATTGAAGAAGTTGAAAGAATCTATCTACGCTGCCCCCATGTCTTTTATTGACGGCGGGTTGGAGCCTCACGTACGCAACGCTCTGGGCTTTGATGATGACGACACGATTACCATCGGAGACTGTCTTGGATTGGAAGAACTGAACTGTACATATCATGAAGATTTGGGTTCGAAGATCCGGGTTTCTTATGATTTTCGGTATTTCCCCAATTTGAAATCGCTGGATCTTACAGGAAACAGCGTGGAAGATTTGGGCGGATTTGCATACCTTTCCAAACTGGAGACTCTTTCCTTGGCCGAAAATCCGGCGCGGGCAT
>JAZNDV010000219.1:0-2605 GCA_045588285.1 Eubacteriales bacterium | reverse complement strand
GATTTTTTACGAAAGACATTGGGATCGACCTTGGAACCGCCACGGTTTTGATCTACGTGAAGGGGAAGGGTGTCGTATTGAGGGAACCTTCCGTGGTCTCGTTGGACCGGGATACGGGCAAGGTTTTGAAAGTGGGTCAGGAAGCTCTGGATATGTTGGGACGTACTCCGGACAATATCGTTACGCTCCGTCCCCTGCAGGACGGGGTCATTTCTGACTATGAAACTACCGAAAAAATGTTAAAATATTTTATCCGAAAAGCGAACGGACGTTCTCTGTTTAAGCCCAACGTCATCGTCTGCGTCCCTTCCCGGATCAACGAGGTGGAAGAGCGCGCCGTGCGGGACGCCACCCGCTATGCCGGTGCCCGGTGGGTAGAGTTGATCGAAGAGCCTATGGCAGCGGCTCTGGGAGCTGGGATTGATATTTCCAAGCCCCGGGGTGTGATGGTGATCGATATCGGAGGAGGAACCGCCGACGTGGCAGTCATCTCGTTGAACGACGTCGTGGTTTCTGAATCGGTCAAATGCGGGGGCGATAAATTTGACGATGCTATCGTGCGCTACGTGAGAAAAGAACATAACGTGATCATCGGTCAGCGGACGGCGGAAGATATCAAGATTAAGATCGGCTGTCTTTCTCCCCGGCCGGAAAAACTGACCATGACCGTCCGGGGGCGTTGCGTTACCACCGGTCTTCCCAAGGAAATTACCATTTCTTCTCCCGAAGTAATGTCCGCCCTTTTAGAACCTGCTAAGAGCATCGTGGAAGCGGTTCACGACGTTCTTGCCAAGACCGCACCGGAATTGATTTCCGACATTGCGGAAAGCGGAATCAGCCTCACGGGGGGCGGCGGGTTGATCTACGGATTCGATCAGATGATCTCTTCCCGCATCGGGATTCCCGTCCGCACGGAAGAAGATGCGGTCTGTTGCGTCGTCAAGGGGACGGGTATTGCCCTGGAACACATTGATTCTTTGCGGGACGCAAAGGTCAATTTCCCTGAAAAGCGGTTTCTGTAAATAAAGTCTAATGATATTGGAGCAGTTTCGAAAATGAAAGAAAATATTCTCATAGGGCAGTCAGGGGGACCTACCGCCGCAATTAACGCCACCCTTTCGGGAATTCTCAAAGGGTGTCGGAATCTCTATCCCGATGCCGTTTATTACGGTGCCCGGAACGGTATCAAGGGCGTTTTGAATGAAACTTTGATTCGCCTCAACGAGCAGGTCGCCGCCGACGGGCAGTTTTCTGCTCTGGAAACGACGCCTGCCGCCGCTTTGGGATCTTGCCGTATGAAGTTGCCAAAGGATTTGTCAGATCCGGTCTACGATACGATTTTCTCGATCTTTGACAAGTACGGCATCGGCGTGTTTTTCTATATCGGCGGAAACGATTCTATGGACACGGTGGAAAAACTGTCCCGGAAGGCCGTGGAGATCGGCAATGAGATCCGGATCATCGGAGTGCCCAAGACCATTGACAACGATCTGCCTTTTACTGATCACACTCCCGGATTTGGTTCTGCGGCAAAATTCGTGGCGACCACCGTCCAGGAGATCGCCTGCGACTGTGCTGTTTATTCCGATCCGTCCGTCACTATCGTGGAAATTATGGGGCGGGACGCCGGTTGGCTGACTGCCGCCGCCGGAATTCCCCGGCTGTACGGCGAAGACTGTGCCGATTTGATTTATCTACCGGAAGTGGATTTCTTCAGTGATCGGTTTTTGGACGATATCCGCCGTAAATTCCAAGAAAAAACTACTTTGGTCGTGGCAGTCTCCGAGGGGATTCATTCTCCGGACGGCACCTTGTACGGAGCAGACCCCAACGGTAAAAAAGACGTTTTCGGTCATACTATGCTCTCCGGTGCCGCTCGACGGCTCTGCGAATTGGTTAAGTCGGAATTGCGTTGCAAATCTCGAGCCGTTGAACTGAACGTTTTGCAACGCTGTGCTTCCCATTGCTTGTCTGCTACCGACATTTCCGAGTCGGTCTCCCTGGGGAGAGCTGCCGTCAAAGCTGCAAAGGAAGGGAAGACCGGACTGATGATGACCTACGTCCGTAAGTCCACCGATCCTTACGCCGTTGATTTCGGCTCCGTTCCCGTGAAAGGCACGGCAAATAAGACCAAGTACGTTCCGGTGGAACAGATACTCCCCGGCGGAAGTGACGTTTCCGACGCCCTTCTTCTGGAGTTGGCTCCTCTCATAGAAGGAGAAGTGGAAATTCCCCGAAGAAAAGGTCTTCCCATTCATTTCAAAATCAGATAATCAAAAAACGCCTTTTGCCGAACTGACAAAAGGCGTTACCTTTACCAAATAAAAAGGATCAAGCGGGATCTCACTTTTTGTTTATATTCCCGATATCCGCCCAATTCCCGTTCCGGAAAAGCTTCTTCGTGTTTGATTCGTTTTGCGATAATTAAGGGATACGTAAGAAAAATCAAAAACGATACAGACTCTCTATTGTTTGTCATCGCTGTTCTCTTTTGCGGTTCTGCAGGAGGCGACCGGAAACGCTTTCAAAAAAGTCCCCTTTGTCTAATGGGCAAAAGGGACTTTTTTTTTGGGGGGGGGTAAGGGACTCCAATCCCCGACCCCCT
>JAZNDV010000218.1:0-4376 GCA_045588285.1 Eubacteriales bacterium | reverse complement strand
GGGTCAAAAAAGAGATTTTCGACACACTTCCTCAATGGGAAGGGGATAAAGTTTTTCTGAAATTGCTTGATGAAAACGCCCCATTTTTCTCACTGAAATTGGAATACGAAGGGAATGTTCTGAAAAATGCAACCCTGAACGGAACCGTATTAGAAATGCAAAATTACGGGAAGATAGATTCAAAGCACGAAACAGAGAATGAAATCGAAAAAGTAATGCAGAATACAGTATGAGAAAGATATCACGCTGTATTCTGCATTTTTTGCTAAAAACATCCTATTCCCCATCAAAGCGGTTTTGATTGGATCTTTGCATAACGGCGGGGATACGGTTCAGGGGTAGGAGAAGTTTTTTCAAAGAGGATCAACACCCGCTTTAACGCATCTTCCGGAATCGCACCAAAGGGGTCGGTCAGAGAAAATTCCCGAATTTCCCGAACCGTTGCACCCAAAATCTCCGACGCCTGCTTCGCTCGTTCCAATTCTTCCTTTCCGCCGGCTGCTTTCAAAGCGCAAAAACAACCGCTGACTTTCACCAGGGGCAAACAAAGTTCGCAAAGGATATGCAACGGAGCGACAGCCCTGGCGGTGACGAAATCAAAGGATTCCCGGTATTCTCCGTCTTTTCCCAGTTCCTCCGCCCGGGCGGTTAAAGCAGAAACCCCTTGCAACCCCAGAGTTGAAGCAGTTTGGGAAACGTAACGCATCCGCTTCTCCGTGGAATCCACGGCGGTAATCTTCAAATCCGGACGCAAAATCGCCAAAGGAAGCGTGGGGAATCCCGCACCGGCTCCAACATCACAGAGAAATGCACCTTGGGACGGCAGATCCGCAATGGCGGCGCAATCCGCATAATGCTTGACGGCAATCTCTTCCGGCTTTGTGACGGCGGTCAGATTCATGTGCTGATTGACCTGGAGCATTTCGTCGGTCAGACAGGCAAAGAGTCTCCTCTGCTCTGCTGACAAACTCCGTCCGTTTGCAGAAAAGACCGCAGCAAGTATTTTTTCAAAATTCCGTTCCATAATTCCCCTCCGCTGTGGATTTCAGTATAACACAACCGAAGGGCTTTGTCAAGAATCGCAACAAAATTTGCAACTTTTTCAAAAAGTCGACAAAAAAGATTGACTTTCGACGATAAGGGTGATATAATAGGATATATATTAATTTGGAGAAGTTGAACCATGAAACGTTATTTCCCTTGGAGAGGTCTGTTTGAAGCGTTTATCCTGCTCGTTTTAGCGGCAGGATCCATTGCTGCGGCTTGGCTTTCCAAAGAACCGCAGGAAAACGTCTCGGATCCAGTGCAAAACAGCGTATCTTCTGCGGGAACGGAAAGCACCGTAAACACCGACACGAACTTGACAGAAATTTCCCTTTCCACCGAAGTCACCGATCCGGAATATACGGACGTGACCCCATCGGAAACGCAAAGCGAAACCGGAACGGACACGGAAACCGACGTAACAGACACGGAAACCGACGTAACAGACACGAAAACCGACGTAACGGATACGAAAGCAGAAACCGACGTAACGGATCCAAAAACGGAGACAGATACCGAAGAACCGGTCAGCACCTCAACGATTCCTTTGTCGGAGATCCTTGGGCATATTACCCCTCCCCCGGACGGAAGTCCCAAGAAAATTGCCTTCACCTTCGACGACGGACCTTACACTCCGGTGACGAGAGGCTTGGTAGACGAATTTGCAAAATACGGCGGACACTGTACCTTCTTCGTTGTAGGAAACCGGATTCACGGGACACAAAAAGAAGCGATGAAATACGCTTTCGATCAAGGAAACGAAATTGCAATTCACGCATATACCCATACAGCATATTATAACACGTGCAGTAACAGCGTTTATCAATTCGAATTACAGAAAACGGCAGAAGAAATCTTGAACACTACCGGAAAACTTCCGACGTTGATGCGCCCGGTAGGCGGCTCCATTTCCAACGAGCGTGTTGCAAACTGCCCCTATTCGGTCATTCTTTGGAACGTAGATACCAAAGACTGGAAATACCGCAACGCAGACACCGTCGCACGAAACATTTTGAATGCAGTCACCGCCGGAGATATTATTCTTTTGCATGATCTTTATCCGACTTCTTTGGAAGCGATCAAAATCGTTCTTCCTCTGTTACAAGAACACGGATATGAATTCGTCACAGTTTCGGAACTTTTGGGAGACGAAATTCAAACCGGGAAGAAATACACGAATGCGTATTAAAAGAAAAACACTTATGATTTTTTGTCATAAGTGTTTTTCTTTTTTTATTTCAAATCTTTACGACGGAATTTGAAAATCCCGTGACAAAGCAACGCCGCAGCCCCTACAAGAGGGGGCAGAACGTAATACAAAACATCGGAAGTTGCATAAGAAGTCCCAAGCCCTATATTTGCAGAGAACATAAACACGTTGATATGTTGAAGGAAATCCAACAGATCAATCAACCATTCCATCCCTATCTCAATTTCTGCCAAGACCATCATCGCGACCTGCAAAATACTGCCGATCATCGTGGCACCGAAAACCACGGCAATATACGTTACGATAACCAGACCCATGTTTTTCATTACGACGCAAAGCCAACTGATGAAGGCAGCAACAAATAGGTAGACTAAAAATTCAAACAACAAAGATTCCAAGAAACACCATAAATCCGCTATTTCAAAAGGCGTCGGCTGATAACCGAAAAACGGAAGACTGATGCCAAGGGTTAAAAGTGCGTGTGCCAGAACGATTCCGAACAGCATGGTAAAACAGACCGTAAACAGAGATAGAAGGATCGAAGTACGGGAATGTCCGCTGATAATCTTATTTCGCACGGTTCCGGAACTGAAGTCCTTGCAAAGAATAATTCCGATCAAAAGAGGAGCAATCACTCCCAAATTGTTTCCAAAAGAAAAAGAACTGAAAAACTGCCCTTTTGCAGAAACAAGACCGGACAGAATCTCCTCCGTCATAGGATCTTCCCCAATAAATGCAAACAACACAATGTAAATTAGCGGCGTAATGACAGCAAAAATCACGGCTAAAATGCAAACAATAAGGAATAATTTATCCTGGAAGAACTTTTTGAAATCCGATTTGATCAATCTCGTCATACCCGGTTCCCTCCAATGGTTTTCAGATAATAATCTTCAAAAGTAGATTCGTGGCAGTTAATACTGACGATGCGGATTCCGGCATCTAAAACGGCGGATAGCACCGAATTCAAATCAAACTCGCCTACAAAACGGATCCCTCCGGGAACCGGAGAAAGAGCGTCTTCGGGCAACATTCCGGAAAGCAGTTGCGCAAGATCCTCGGGACGATCCGCCTTGATCTCCGTAGTGGGCGCCATCTCCTTTTGCAGTTGAGCCGCAGAGATTTCCTTGATAATATGCCCTTTGGAGATAATCCCGTATTTGGTTGCGACCAGGGATAACTCGCTGAGAATGTGAGAAGAAATCAAAAAAGTGATGTTTTTCTCCCGATTCAATCTTAAAATCAATTCTCTCATCTCCACAATACCGGCAGGATCCAAACCGTTCAAGGGTTCGTCTAAAATCAAAAATTCAGGATCCCCTAACAGGCACATCGCTATTCCGAGACGCTGCCGCATCCCTAAAGAGAAATTACCGGCATGCTTCTTTTCCTTGACCATTTCCCCCAATCCGACTTCCTGCAAGATTTCCGCAATTTTTTCATCAGCGGGAATTCCCAAAATCATACATTGCATTTTAAGATTATCATACGCAGACATATTGGGATATATGGACGGACTTTCCACAATGGCTCCGATCTTGCGCCGTGCATTCAGGATCTCTTTGGAATCATGTGGGACCCCGAACAGTTCGAATCGCCCTCCTTGAGGGAAAATCAACCCCGTAATCAACCGAATAACCGTAGTCTTTCCGGAACCGTTCTCTCCTACGAAGCCGTAAATATCACCACGACAAATGGTCATATCGGTGTCTTTTACGGCATAATGCCGTTTATACTTTTTTGATAAGCCAAAGGTACGAAGAACGCAGTCCATAGAACCAATCCTTTCATCTAATTACGGAATAAAAAAGAGAGGAAGGACAATTCGTTGTAATTGCCCCGCTTTGCAATATGATTATATCATATTTTTAATAAAAAATCAATACACTCAAAATAAAATTCTATTTCGGATTAGAAAATGCCGTAATCTGCAGATTTTGTCAATGGGCTGCAAAAAAGTATTTTTGCCGGTTTTGAGTATGGCTTCGAATTTCCGCATAAATCACGGAGCGCTGTGTATATCATTCGCAACTTGTTTCGGTATATCATCAACCCAAAGGGCTGGATATCATCAAACCGCCGGAATAATGCACGCTGACGCGTGATGATACACCTTTGCTTT
>JAZNDV010000217.1:0-3066 GCA_045588285.1 Eubacteriales bacterium | reverse complement strand
ATCGAAGAATTTCTGACCGGTCCCGAAGTCTCCGTTTTGTCCTTTACCGACGGAAAAACCGTGGTTCCTATGGTCTCGTCCATGGATCACAAGCGTGCGTTGGACAACGATGAAGGACTGAATACCGGCGGCATGGGGACGGTTGCCCCCAACCCCTATTACACCGATGAGATTGCAGAAATCTGCATGAATACCATTTTTAAGCCCACTATAGACGCCATGAATGCCGAAGGACGCACCTTTAAGGGCTGTCTATATTTTGGATTGATGTTGACCCCGAAAGGCCCGAAGGTCATTGAATACAACTGCCGGTTCGGCGATCCGGAGACCCAAGTGGTCTTACCCTTGCTGGAAAGTGATCTTCTCACCGTTATGAAAGCTACCACCGACGGCACTTTGACTCCCGACATGGTCAAGTTCCGGGAGGGTGCCTGCGCCTGTGTGGTCATGGCTTCCAAGGGATATCCCCAAAAATATCAGACCGGGTTTGAAATCATCCTGCCCGATTCCGTGGCAGACCGGGTCTACGTTGCGGGGGCAAAACTTTCCGACGGAAAACTTCTGACTTCCGGCGGACGGGTCTTGGGTGTCACCGGTACGGGGGAGACCCTGCAGCAAGCGCTGGATTCCGCTTACGATGCGGTGGAGCAAATTACGTTTGAAAACGCTTTCTGGCGCAAGGACATCGGTGCCCGGGCGCTGAAAGCCGGAAAATAAGGAGAACGATATGGTTTTTCGAGTATATGTGGAAAAGCGTCCGGAACTGGCACACGAAGCAAACGGACTTTGTTCCGAATTGAAGAATTTAGTAGGAATTCAGGCGTTGGAAAGCGTGCGGATCATCAATCGCTACGACGTGGAAAATATTGACCAGGCTTTGTTTGACAAAGCCGTGCGTACCGTTTTTTCCGAGCCTCAGTTGGATATCGTTACCGACGCGGTGGATCCTATGGGCGGTACCGTATTTGCCGTGGAGCCGCTGCCCGGTCAATTCGATCAGCGTGCCGATTCGGCGGCTCAGTGTATTCAGTTGCAGAGCCAGGGGGAACGCCCCACGGTGCGCTCTGCAAAGGTCTACGTCCTGAACGGCGACTTGACCGAAGACGACGTTCGTGCCGTAAAAAAATACGTGATCAACGCTGTAGAGAGCAGGGAAGCCTCTTTGGAAAAACCCGAAACCCTCGCCGTGGAATACGATATCCCCGCCACCGTAGCCACGGTGGAAGGTTTTATCGGTATGGACGAGACGGGACTTTCCGATCTTTTGGATCATCTTGGTCTTGCCATGGATCTGGACGATCTGAAATTTTTGCAGAATTACTTTAAGAACGAAGAAAAGCGGGATCCCACCATTACCGAGATCCGCGTCGTAGATACCTATTGGTCGGATCATTGCCGTCATACCACCTTCTCCACGCACATTGACAACGTAACCATTCATGATCCTGCCGTTGCTAAGGCGTACGAACGTTACCTTGCTTCCCGGGTGGAAGTGTATGGGGAAGAGAAGGCGGCAAAGCGTCCTCAAACACTGATGGATATCGCCACCATCGCCGTGAAGACTTTGAAAAAACGCGGTCTTCTTCCCGAATTGGACGAAAGTGAAGAAATCCACGCCTGCTCCATTCATATGACCGCAACGGTCAACGGAGAGGATCAGGATTGGCTTCTGATGTTCAAAAACGAAACCCACAATCACCCCACGGAGATCGAACCCTTCGGCGGTGCCGCCACCTGCATCGGCGGTTGTATCCGCGATCCTCTGTCCGGGCGTGCTTACGTGCATCAGGCGATGCGTGTGACCGGTGCCGGAGATCCGAGAACTTCTCTTGCGGAGACCATTCCCGGTAAACTTCCTCAACGGAAACTTTGCCAGACTGCCGCCGCCGGATATTCTTCTTACGGGAATCAGATCGGACTTGCTACCGGTCACGTTGCAGAGGTTTATCACGACGGCTACGTGGCAAAACGGTTGGAGTGCGGTGCCGTCGTTGCCGCCGCTCCCGCTTATAACGTCCGCCGGGAACGTCCTCAAGCCGGAGACGTAGTTATTTTGTTGGGCGGTCGTACCGGCCGTGACGGAATCGGCGGAGCAACCGGTTCTTCCAAGAGCCACAACATGAAATCTTTAACCACCATGGCTTCGGAAGTCCAAAAGGGGAACGCCCCCGAGGAACGGAAAATTCAACGTCTGTTCCGCAACGCCGAAGTGACCCGTTTGATCAAGCGTTGTAACGATTTCGGTGCCGGCGGTGTTTCGGTTGCTATCGGCGAATTGGCAGACGGGCTTCAAATTGATCTGGACGCCGTTCGCAAAAAATACGACGGATTGGACGGCACGGAATTGGCAATTTCTGAATCCCAGGAACGTATGGCGGTGGTGGTCGATGCCAAAGACGCCGACGCCTTCATTTCCTTTGCCGAAACCGAAAACCTGGAAGCCTACCGGGTTGCTGTCGTGACGGAAGAAGCCCGCATGGTCATGACCTGGAAAGGGCAGACCATCGCCGACCTTTCCCGGGAATTTTTGAATACCAACGGGGCGGACAAGCACACCGTTGCCCAAGTAACCGAAAAAGATCTTTCGGTCTTCTCCAACGCCCTTTATACGGATCTTCGCCAAATGGCAGGAGATCTGAAAACCGCATCCCGCCGGGGATTGGTGGAACGGTTCGACGGTTCCATCGGTGCCGGGTCCGTGCTGATGCCCTTCGGCGGTAAGACCCAAAGAACGCCGGCGCAAGCCATGGCGGCTCTGCTCCCGGTTTTGCCCGGACAGACCACCGATTCCGCCAGCGTCATGGCGTGGGGTCTGGATCCCGACGTGATGTGCGTCGATCCCTATTCCGGTGCCCGTGCCGCGGTGTATAATTCCGTTGCAAAGATCGTTGCCGCCGGTGCAGATTACAAAGATACTTACCTGACCTTGCAGGAATTCTTTGAAAAACTTCGCAATGAACCGGATCGTTGGGGCAAACCCTTTGCCGCTCTGTTGGGTGCTATGGACGCTCAGCTGGAATTGAACGCCGCCGCTATCGGAGGAAAAGACTCCATGTCCGGCACGTT
>JAZNDV010000216.1:0-2318 GCA_045588285.1 Eubacteriales bacterium | reverse complement strand
AGAAGGATTGCCGTGCATGGAGTACGTCATTTCTTCCGTTAACAGTTAACGACCCCCCGGAAACGGTAATGTAGTCAAATAGAACGACGTGATCACTTGTTGTGTTTGTCGGAAGCGCGGAAACAGAACCGCCGGCAATATCCAAAGTGACTATCCCTTTAGATGCCGTATTGCTAATTAAAGTGCCGGTTCCCGAAACAGCCAATGCGCCGGTTCCGTCCGGACCCCCGGTCATTTTTACGCTTAAATCGGCATCAGCATCAACGAGAAGTTTATTCAGGGAGTTTGCGCCGACCAGGTCAACGGTAAAGTCGCCGTTCATCGTAAAGGTGATGTTCTTTGCGGTAACGTTGTCCAGAGTTACCTTGCTGTTTGCCGTGTCGTAGGTGACGGTACCGCCGCCGACTTCGGCGGAAGTATTATCACCGTCTACGGTGACGGCGTCCCCTTCGGTGGGGGTGATGGTGATGGTTCCCGGGTCTACTGTTTCCGCAAAGGTCATGACGGGGACGAATGCGGAGCAAAGACACAAGACCACTGCAAGCGCAATGATCCGGGAGATTGCTGAGAATTTTTTCATCAGGATTGCCTCCTCTAAATTTTTTTTGGGCAGCGTTGCTGCCCGTTTGTGAACCTATTATATCATACCGGAGCGGAATCGTCAATAGGAATGGAAGATGTTTCAAAAAAAATAAAAACAATCGTCAAACTTTTGACAATAGTGACTAAAAAAACGTCGAAAAAACGCTCCCCGCTGCCTGGAACAACGGCGTAAAAAAAGCCTTCCCTTAGCAAGGGAAGGGGGACCGCTTGCGGTGGATAAGACCGTACGCATGAAAACCCCTGCCGCTGAGTCAACCGTTTGCACGGGAAACCCTGCCGGCAGGGATTCGCACCGGGACCGTTCCGAACTTCCCGGTTCCGTATATATAATTAGGTAGATTTCCTTGCGGGAACGCACCCCTCTTATTTCGACGCGGTTTCGCAGTAGATACAGCGGTAGGTGCGGGTCTCCGGGTCGGTGAGTTTGAAGATATGCTTCAGCTCCTGTTCGGTGGACGTAATGCACCGGGGGTTTTTGCATTTCAGGACGTTGGTCAAGGTCTCCGGAAGATCTACGGTCTTCTTTTCCGTCAGAACGCCGTCCTTGATGACGTTGACGGTGATGCCCGGGTCGACGTATCCCAAAATATTCAGGTCAAGGTCAATTTGGGCGTCAATTTTGATGATATCTTTTTTGCCCATTTTCCGGCTGTTGGAATTTTTGATGATGGCGACGGTGCAATCCAGACCGCCCAACCCCAAAAGGTCGTAGATCTCCATGCCCTTCCCGGCGGAGATATGGTCGATGACCAGTCCGTTCCGAATGGAATCAATGTGCATTTTATTCCACCTCCAACAGTTTGAGGATCAGCGCCATGCGGATATATTTCCCGTAAAGAACCTGCTTGAAATAGCAGGCTCTCGGGTCGTCGTCGATCTCGACGGAGATCTCGTTGACCCGGGGCAGGGGGTGCATGATGCTCAGATCGTCTTTTGCGTTTTTCAGTTTCGCCGGGGTCAGAATATAACTGTCCCGAAGGCGCAGGTAATCTTCTTCGTTGGAGAACCGTTCCCGCTGAACCCGGGTCATGTAAAGAATGTCCAATTGGGGCAGGGCAGATTCCAGATCGGTGGTCTGAAGGTATTCAATGCCGCTTTTCTTCATGCTCTGCTTCACGTAACTGGGAACTTTCAATTCTTCCGGGGAGATCAGAACGATCTTCACGTTTTTATACCGGCACAAGGCTCCGATGAGGGAGTGGACGGTTCTGCCGAACTTCAGATCTCCGCAGAAGCCCACGGTCAATCCGTCAAACGTGCCCTTTTCCCGGGAGATGGTGAGAAGATCCGTGAGAGTCTGGGTGGGGTGGTTGTGTCCGCCGTCCCCCGCGTTGATGTCCGGAATGGAAGCCGCCTGTGCCGCCACGAAGGGCGCGCCCTCTTTGGGGTGGCGCATGGCGATGATATCCGCGTAACAGCTGACGGTCTTCGCCGTGTCGGAGACGCTTTCTCCCTTTGCGGTAGAGGAAGACTGGGCTTCGGAGAACCCCAAAACGTTTCCGCCCAATTCGTACATCGCCGCCTCAAAGGAGAGACGGGTGCGGGTGGAAGGTTCAAAGAACAGGGTTGCCAACTTCTTCCCCCGGCATTTTTCGGAATACTTTGCCGGGTGTTCGATGATGTCGTTGGCGGTGGCGATCAATTGGTCGATCTCTTCGGGGGATAAGTCGAGAATATCAATCAAACTTCTCATGCTTTTGAAGTCGGAGGCCAAG
>JAZNDV010000215.1:0-11218 GCA_045588285.1 Eubacteriales bacterium | reverse complement strand
AGAAAAGCAACATTCCGGCGGAATCCTTCCGCCGGAGTATTTTTTTGAGAGAAGTGCAAGATAAGATGCCGCCCAAAAAAGGCGGCATCTTTAATTCTATTTTTAATTGGTATCAAGAACAACTAACTTATAGGTTTCACCAGGAGTTAAGTGGGTTATGCAAATTTCTTCCCGGTATTTTTCTCCTATTTTTACAGATTCCGTATAAGCAGTGCCACTTGATACAACAATATCCTCGGAATCATAAAGTTTATAACTAATTTTCATTGCACTACTTTGTCCTGCACCTTCATAATTATAAGTGCTTTCGCCAGTAAAAACAATATTGTAATCGACAGTTCCATCATACCAAACATAATCCAGTGATGTAGTAATAGACACCACTTTACTAGAAGTATACTTTTTATTTCCATATCCATAATAGGATAATTCGACAGGTGTTGCAGGCAATTGAATGGTAACCGACGGTTGTACTCCGCAACGGGTACATTTTCCACTACTGTAATTATGCCCCAAGGCGGTTCCTTCCGTCACGCCACAAGAGGTGCATTTTTTGGCTTCGGTACAGGTGGCGTCTTTCCAAGAGTGTCCGTTGGCACTACCGGACGTAGTTCCGCAGGATTTACAGGTTCTGGGCTTGGTACAGGTGGCAGAAGAATAATTGTGGGCAGTTTTTCCAACGATCTGTTCTTTTGTGTCTCCACAGGCAGAACAAGTGGATTTTTTTAACCCCTCGGCAGAACAGGTCGCATTTTTTACCGTGACAGCAGTTCCGTATTTATGACCGGTGGCAGCAATCGCTTGAGTTGCCGTATCACCACAGACGGAACAGGTTCTCTCCTTGGTTCCGGTGGCGGTGCAGGTGGCGGCGGTCTTTTCGGACCATTCACCGTACTTGTGACCAAGGGCGGTGACGGAACGGTCTTCGGTGTGGTCACAGTTTTTGCACTTGTAGAGGTCGGCACCTTTTTCGGTACAGGTGGCGGCGGTTTTGGTTTCGACAAAAACCATGTCGTGGGCTAATTGGGGAATTTCCCGTTCTTCTACGAACTCACATTCTGCACAGGTTCGGGTTTCGGTGCCCGGTTGGGTGCAGGTTGCCGGGGTGACGGTGGTCCAATCCCCGAAGGTGCAGACTTCACATTTTTCGCAAGCACAGAAAGCGAGAAGGCAAAGAAGTAACAGGACTGCGTGTGGTAACAGTTTTTTCATGTGGGTTTTTCTCCTTTCAAAAATAAAAAAGTGTGTCCCATTGAGAGACACACCCGAAATATGCACCCCTCAATGTTACCACACATTTTACCCACAACAGGATAGAAGGAATGCAGACTTCCAAGATTAGCATTCCCGTCATGGGTATATTAAAATGTGTGGTAAAATAAGTATATCATATTTATCGGGTTTTGTCAAGAAAAGAGAAACGAAAAATGAAAACACTTCAAAAAATCCTCGTCGAAGACCTTCCGCCGGAGATTTTTTTGATATAAGATGCAATGCAACTCGACCTGTCTTTGCGGGTCGGTTTTTTTTATGCAAATTGATGAAAAATGGGGCAATTTTGGGACATTCTATGAATATAGGAAAGTTTTCTTTTCCGTGAAAGAAATTTCAAGAAGGTATTGTAAAATATACCTACCAATTTATAGGAGGTCATCAAAATGACAAGAGAAACGATTGAGAAAACCGTGATTTTCCAGTTTGCCGAGAGGCTGAAAGAGGACGAAAAGAGCAATGCAACACTTGACAAATATTTGCGGGACGTTCGCGCCTTTGCAAAATACCTTGGAACGAAAAAGCTGACCAAGCAGGCGGTGATGGATTATAAAAAACACGTCGCGGAAAATTATGCTCCGGCGAGCGTAAATTCCATGCTGGTTTCGGTCAATTCCTTTGTGGAATTTCTCGACCGTCGGGATTGCCGGGTGAAACTTCTCAAGATCCAGCGGCAGATTTTCGTCAGCGAAAAAAAGGAGTTGACGGCGGCGGAATACCGGAGGTTGTTAAAAGCGGCAAAAGGAACGAGGCTGGCGTTGGTGATTCAAACCATCTGTGAAACGGGGATCCGGGTCAGTGAACTTAAGTTTATTACCGCAGAGGCGGTGGAAAACGGAAAAGCCGTGGTTGACTGCAAAAATAAGACCCGGGTGATCTTGATCCCCGCGCCGTTGCGCAAAATTTTGCTGGAATATATGAAAAAAACCGGCATCAAAGCCGGCGCCGTCTTTATTACGAGAACGGGGAGACCTCTTAACCGGAGCAATATCTGGCGGGAGATGAAAAGCCTTTGCCAAATGGCAAACGTAGCTCCCGAAAAGGTTTTCCCCCACAATCTCAGGCATCTCTTTGCCCGCACGTTCTATTCCATCGAAAGGGACATCGTCCGTTTGGCAGACCTGTTAGGACACAGCAGCATCAATACGACCCGGATCTACACCGTGGAGACCGGCAGGGAGCACTACCGCTGCCTGGAACGTATGCATCAGGTGTTGATGACATAATATGAATTATGTAGTTAAAAATAGTCGCTACTAAAAGCGACCTGACACATAATATGAATTATGTAGTCAAAAGTATGAAAATAAAATATTGCACAGGCATCAGAATCTCCGCGAGATGAAAAAAAAGGGCGCAAAAACACGACCGGCGAAAAAATCTCGGCTCTCCGGCGTAGTCTTTTTGTTGTTAAATCGTAATTTTTTTTGAAATCTGCAAAATATGTATTGCATTTCTCGAAATTTTATGTTATACTATTTGTCCACAGGCATGGTTTTGTTGTTTTTTAACAACATAATTCATATTATGTAGTGCCTACTATTCACGGCAGGCATGGAAAGAGCCGAGAGAAAAGAAACGAAGGAGTAAGGTTTTGTCCGTTGTTCTGCCCCTGCAAACATCGTTGTGTTTGCATTATTTTGTGAATTGATGTAGCAAATATTTAATCTGAGGATAGGAGAAAACGGAGCATGCGACAAGATGAAATCCGTCGGAATCTGATTGACGGCACTATTCACGTCATTGCCCGGGAAGGATTGGACAAAGCGACCACGAAGCTGATCGGAACGCAAACCGGAATCAACGAAGCCTATATCTACCGCTGTTTTGAAGACAAAGAGGACATGTTTGCCAACGCCTTCGGCGTATTGGACGAAGAATTGGTCAACCGAACTCTGCTTCACGTCCCGGTCATGTATATGGAGGAGTACGATTACGAGACCCGGTGCAGGATCTTCTTTTCGGCGCTTTGGAATTTTTTTCTCAGCAACCGAGACCATTGCCTCGCTTTTATTCGCTATTACTACTCTCCCTATTTCAAAAAATATTCCGCAGAGGAGCACAAAACGCGCTTTCGTCCCGTCGTGGCGAAATTCCGTGATGCTTTTCGGGAAGAAGCGGACGTCTGGATGATCCTGAATCATATCTTGAACGTCATGTTGGATTTTGCCGTAAAGGTATTTAATGATGAAATGCCAGAGAATGACGATTATTCCGAACACGTTTTCCGGGTGGTCTATTATTCCGTACGGCAGTATTTCAAAAATTGTGAGGAGTGTTAATGTGAAGAAGGCGTTGAATATTATTAAAACGACCCTGGTTTGGCTTTTGGTGGCTTTGGCGGTGTTTATGATGATCTTTACCGTCATTTCCGTTACCACCTTCAATCGGAACGACCGCAGTCTGTTTGGTTATAAGGCGTACATCGTCAATTCCGATTCCATGGCAAAGACGGATTTTAATGCAGGGGATCTGATCTTCGTGAAGGAAGTGGATCCGTCGGTCTTGAAGGAGGGCGACGTGATCTCCTTTATTTCCCAAGATGGCGAGAGCTTTGGAGAGACCGTCACCCATAAGATCCGCCGGTTGACCGTCGACGCCGAAGGAAATCCCGGATTTATTACATACGGTACCACCACCGGAACCGACGACGCTACCGTCGTTACGTACCCCTATATCCTGGGCAGATACGAATTTCACGCCCCCAAGGTCGGTACGTTCTTTAACTTTTTGAAAACCACCCCCGGCTATTTCGTTTGTATCTTCGTTCCCTTTATGTTATTGATCATCTATCAGGGGATCAATTTCTTCCGGTTGTTCCGCCGTTATAAGCAGGAGCAGATGGAAGCCATACAGGCAGAACGGGAGAAGATCGAAGCGGAACGCGCCGAAAACGCAAAAATGCTGGCAGAATTGCAATCGCTCAAACAACAATTGGAGGGCGGTCTGCAGCCTGCGGAAGTTTCTGCTGAATCGCCGGAGGGAAAAGAATAACCACACGGGAGAAATACTTACATGATACAATTTATTTTGGGATTGCTCGTCGGAGGGTTCGTCGGCTTTTGCGCTGCCGTGATCGTCAGCGTGAATCATTCGGACGACGTCACTCCCCCCCCCGAAAAAAACGGAAGAAATAAGGGAGATCGGAAAATCCCATGATGCAAGAGGACGCTCTCTTTTGGTTCTTCTTTTTTGCGGTTATTCTCTTTGTATCGCTCTTGGTGTTGGTGAAGGCTGTGTTGTTTTTCCGTGGTTTTTATAGAGAGTTGAAACGGATCGATCTTGAACTTGACCGCACCGACGGCAAAGAGCGAAAATACTGGATATCCCAAAAACGCAGACTTTGGCTGTCTCTGATTCCCTTCGTCCGTTACTGAACCGGGAATTTTGACATAGAAAATGAAAACTTTAATCAGGAGGTCATAAAAATGACAGGCAAAAAATCCACAAAACGCGCCCTTTTGTTCAGCGGACTTGCACTGTTGATGTGCTTCTCCATGCTCATCGGTTCTACCTACGCGTGGTTCACCGACAGTGTCACGTCCGGCAACAATATTATCAAGTCCGGTACGTTGAAAGTGTCAATGGAATGGGCAGACGGTGATACCGATCCTGCAACCACCGACACTTGGGCTGACGCTTCCCAAGGAGCAATTTTTGATTACGACCTTTGGGAACCCGGCTACGTTCAGGCGAGACATATCAAGATCTCAAACGCTGGTTCTCTTGCTTTGAGCTATCAGCTCCGCGTGGTTGCAAACGGGATCGTAAGCAAGCTCAGTGACGTAATTGACGTTTACTATTTTGATACCGCAACACAGCTTACCCGTGAAAACGTAACGAAAGGTACAAAGCTTGGAACTTTAACTGAAATTTTGGGAACAGGCAAAAACCTTTCGAATACGGTTTGCGGTGATCTGTTAGCCAAAGAAGAAAAGATGGTAACCATTGCTTTCAAGATGCAAGAATCCGCAGGCAACGAGTATCAAAATCTTTCGATCGGATCTGATTTTTCCGTTGTGTTGACAGCGACCCAACACACTTATGAAAAAGATGGTTTTGATGAAACCTACGATGAAAACGCCCTGTCTCCTGTTGTTCCCCCTGCCCTTGTAAGGGAATTGGAAGACAAAAATATTACAGCAACTCTTGGTATTGGAGGCGCGGTATACTCGTACACCTTAGATGCCGCATATCAATTCGAGCCTACACAAAGCTATGAAGAACTTCTGAAATCGGAATACAAATACTATTTAGCTGATTTTATTGTTTCTGCCGATAAAGACGTTCCTGCAGACAGTATCGCTCTTGCGGGATATTATAATGCTTGGTGCCAGTATAACAATGATAACTGGGTAGCATTGGTAAATGGCGGTACTCCGATCGCAGCCGGCACCGAGATTGCCCTTGTTGGAACTTTGGGCTATCCAGTACATTACAAAGACATTTGCGAGTACGGCAATGATGGTATCGGGTTCCTTTGCGGTGTTAAAGATCTTACTGGAGAAAACGCCGGAACGACCATTACCGTAAAGCTTTGCCTGTTTGAGACGACGGCAGACCCCAACGGAAGCTCCGCATCGGGTGAAAAGGTTGAGGGGGCAGAGCCTATCGTAATCGGCGAGTTCAAATATACCTTCCCCGAAAAACCGGCTAAACCTACTGCTTGAGAAAGTCTTGATGTTGTAAACGGTGACGTTACCCGGTCAAACCAAATTGCGAAAGATTACGATGAAATTTTGCTTAAGAGCGGCAACCTTACGCTCAACAACATAACCTTTGAAAACGGCTTGACGATCTATACTGAGTATGATAGCACCGGCACGGTCACTCTGGAAAACTGCACCATTTATCTTGGCAACGGCACTTCCGCGAATTCTTCTTTTGGTATGTGCAACGCGGATTACGGTTTGTATATCGGTGCTGTTTCCCCTAATGTAACCTATGTATTCAAGAACTGCAACTTTACTGCTCACGATGATCACACTTATACGAATAACGATAAAGGTTACAACGTATATATCGGCGGAAATTACAGTGCGGACAGCATCACCTTTAAAGGCTGTATCTTTGAAAAATCTTCCAAGCACGGTATCGGTTGTTCCTTCGGTTACGTTCCGAATTATGAAAACAACATAGCCACGTATTACAATCTGACTGTGAAGGGTTGTAACTTTGTCGATTGGAACAACGGCAATTATAATGGTGCCGCGATCCGCGGCAACGTGCCTGCCGACGTTTTGACTACGTATAACAAGACCATCACTATTCAAGAAAACACGTTTGGTAACAGTAACGGAAGCACAAAGGCAAACGTTGCTATTGACGATTGGAACGGCACGTGGAATTGATTTTAATATAAATAGATTCCGTCCGCCTCTTTTTCCTTTCGGGAATCCGGCGGCACCGATAGAATTTATATATTTGCTTACTCCTCCTCAAGATTTTCCCGCTCCATCTCTCGCCCCCTCAGAGAGATGGGCGGGGATCAAAGGGCATATCTTACGACGTGCCTTTTGATTCCCGGGCGACTATTACAATGGTCTGTAGAGGAGATTTCGATTGTGAAAAAAACGTTAAAAAAGATATGGGATATCGTCTCCACCCTTTTGGTGGTGCTGATCGTTCTCTGCGCCGTTTTTTTGATGGGTTCCCGGATCATGGGATATCAGGTGTATACCGTCATTTCCGGCAGTATGGAACCGGAATACCGGGTGGGAGATCTGCTTTACGTGAAAAAAGTGGACGTGAACACCATCAAGGCAGGAGATCCGATCACCTTCATCTTGAATGAAGATCTGGTCGTAGCCACCCACCGGGTAGTGCGGGTGGATTCGGAAAATCAGCGGTTCTATACCAAGGGCGACGCCAACGAGATCGAGGATAACGACCCGGTGCATTTCAACAACGTCATCGGCGTTCCCCAATTTTCCATTCCCCTGTTGGGCTACGTGTCCGATTATATTCAGAATCCCCCGGGAATGTATATTACCATTGCCGTCGGCGCGGTGCTGATCATCTTGGTTTTTGCACCGGATTTGTTGGGGAAGAAAAAGAAAACGGAAGTTGACGTTTCCGCCGTTGCCCCCGAAATCACCGCAGCAGCGGAAGAAAACGAGCGGCTGAAAGCCGAAGTGGAAAAACTTCGGGCAGAACTGCAGTCGTCCGACCCCGGGAAACCGGAATGACCATGTTTTCCGATTCGTGCTTGTAAACAGGAATTCCTACAAGCATGAATTTGAAATAAAAAATCTTGTGGAAAGGAGGAAAAATCCGATGAAAAAGCAAATTCAATTTAACAAAGGAGGAAGTGCTATGAGCAAGAAAAAGATTTTGGTGATCTCCTTGGCTGTATGCTTGGTTGCAATCCTCTCTATGGGGACCTTGGCTTGGTTTACCGCAGAAGATTCCGTAAGCAACAACTTCTATGTTGGCGACACAGAGACCGATACCGATGCTGACAAAGTTTTTGGAATCGATCTTTGGGAAAATCGCGACACCAACGGTGACGGCGATTACAACGAAAAAGAAGATGCCGAGAAGGCAGAAGGTTTAGAGTATGACGCGATCCTTCCGGGTGAAAGACTGAGCAAGGAACCCCATTTGGAAAATACCGGGATTCACCCCCAGTACGTCAGAGCGATCGTAACTGTTACGGAAGCAGATATTCTTAAGAAAGCAATGATTCCCAAGGATTCCGAAGTAAGTGTTTGGGAAGATGTTAAACTGTTCCTTCCCGGAACAAGTGACAAGTGGGAACTTGCACATAAGTATTACACCAACAAGGACACTTTTGTATTTGTTTATTACTACAACGAGGTTCTTGAGGCAGGGGCTATCACCGAACAGCTCTTTGATGCCGTAGTCATTCCTACGGAACTTACGAAAGAACAAGCCGCTGAAATGGATAACTTTAATATTTCCATTCTCGGTCAGGCAATTCAGTCCGAACATCTGGCTGACGTGACCAGTGCAAAGGAAGCCTTTGCAAAATACTGGGACGAGGAAGGTGTTGTCGGTGGCGTAGTTATTGATGAAGATTTAGCAAATCAAAATGACGCACCTGTTTCAATTTCTTATCCTGTTACCGGAAATCTCGGTACCTTTACCAAGACTCCCATCAGCTACGATCCTGCAAACTACACCGATCCTGATATGCCCGGTGTTCTTATGACCAGCAATGCTACTGCAACCATCAAGTCCGGAGCAAGCTTTGTTGATGTTCCTGCGGATCAACACAACGTTACGATGTATCTCAAGAATACAGACCTTGTTATTGAAGATGGCGGTATGTTTATTACCAGCGCACATGGTACCGGTCAGATCATTCTTGAAAACGTTACTATCAACGGCGAAAAGGTTACTTATAGCAATATTGATACCATTGTTACAAAATATGTTACCGGCTTTACAAGTTCCAATTTTATGATTGGTTAACATTCGCTTAACACTTTGATTGTAACGATCTTGAATTATTTGGCTTATCAAGATCGATTAACACTAAGCCAAAAATAGTTTCGGAAGGAGGACGCCTTTATGAAAATTGAACAAATAGCAACTTACACAAACGGGGGGGGGTATTCTCTCTGCCAACTTGTGCATATTGCACAATACCTATGGAGGCGGACTCTCCCGAACTAACTGCCTCCGTCTGTCGGTGCTGACGGAGTGCAGTAAGCACTTGCACCGACAAGAAATAAGGAGGTCATAGGTAATATGACAAAAACTAAGAGCACCAAACGTGCTCTGCTGATGAGCGCACTTGCACTTCTCATGTGCGTGTCTATGCTGATTGGCAGTACGTACGCTTGGTTTACCGACTCTGTTACCTCTTCGGGTAACATCATTAAGTCCGGTACTCTTGATGTTGAGATGTACTGGGCTAAAGGCACTGAAGCAGTTCCTTCGGCAGATAGCACAGATTGGAACGACGCTTCTACCGGCGCGATCTTCAACAACGACAAATGGGAGCCTGGCTACACCGAAGTTCGCCACATTAAGATCAGTAACGTAGGCACCCTTGCTCTCAAATACCAGCTGAACATCTATGCAAACGGCGACGTTTCCAAGCTTGCTGATGCTATCGACGTGTATTTCGTAGATCCTGCTCAGCAGGTTGCAGACCGTACCGCACTTGATGGTGTTGAGCCTGTTGGTACACTCACCCAGGCTCTTGCAGGTATGCCCAGCAACGTAAGCGGCGACCTGAACGCCGGCGATTCCAACGTTGTTACTCTCGCTCTTAAGATGCGTGAGAGTGCAGGCAACGAGTATCAGGGACTGGAAATCGGCTCTGACTTCGTTATCCAGCTCCTCGCAACTCAGAATACTGTTGAGAGCGACAGCTTTGACGATCAGTACGATGCAAATGCCGAGTTCTTACCGGTTAACACGAGTGCTGCTATCATCAACAACAACGGCACATTAGGCGAAGAGGTCATTTTGACTGCTGATATGCCTTACGGCACTATGAAAGTAACCGTTCCTGCCGGCGCACAGCTTTCCTCTGCTGATGTTGCTGATTTGAAGCTCACCGTAAAGAACGCTGCAAACGGCTATAGCGGCCAGCTCACCGCAAATCAGGTGGCAACCGGTTATGAAATCTATGTAGATGGCATTGCCGATTACATCAATCCTTTTGTAAATGCTTCCGGACGTAGCATTTATAACTATAGCGATATTAAGGTAGAACTTCCTATCGGTGCGGGCAGAAACGATGTAAAGGTATATAAAGATGGCATGATGCCTTCTACCACTTGGGCAAGCTATGATTCCGCTACCGGTGTTGTAACCTTCAGCGCTGATTACTTTACGCCTTTCTCACAGGCAAAGAAGAGCAACATTACCGTAGTTTATACCAAACTTACCGAAGCTGAAAAGCAGCTCAACGAAGTTCTTGAAAACATCGTTGCAGGCGCAGCAGGTGGTGAAGTAACGATCAACTCTACCGCGGACAATATGGTAACTGTAAATAACATTGCCGATGCGTTGAACGGTTCCTCTAACATCATCCTTGTCGGTGAGAGCAAAGAGAACACTGTTCTTATGGCAAATGACGCCACCATTACTGCAGACGGTCTGACCATGAAGAATATGACTATTCAGTCTGTTCAGGATCTGGTAATTAAGGGCAACGATACAACAATCGAAAACGTTGATTATCAGCACGGTATCGGTTCTTACGGACTTACGCTTGCTGGATCGGACACCACAATCAAGGATACTACTGTAAGCGGCAGTGCGAGCCAAGGTTTAGTTTGGTATAGCAGCGCATCCGATACCGCCTCTTCCGTTACTACGGTTGAAGGAACCACAATTAAGGATACCAGTACATGGGGTGCAAGTAACGGTATCACTTTCCAAAACATCGCAGGAACTTTTGCTGTGAAGGATTGCGATATCAGCGTTCGCGGTGTAGCTCTTCAGCTTGGCCCGAACCGTGGCATTACACAGGGTACCGTAAATGTAGTCGAAACAGACATCGACGCCACAGGTGTTTATATTTCCACTGTAAAGACCTCCACGTTTGATAACGTATCGTTTGCAAACACCTGGAGTGACAGCGGGATTCGTTTCACTCTTGGCGGTCAGACTAACACCTTTACTTCTTGTGATTTCAAGGACGATGTAAACTTTATTAGCGGCAACTACGGTGGAAAGTCTGTTACATTGATTTTGAATAACTGTACTTACAACGGTGCTGCCATCACTGCAGAAAATGTTCTTGACCATTTTGCATTTAATGAAGCAACATGGGGATTGAATGTTAGAGATAACTTAACTCTCATTGTGGATGGAACAACCGTAACAGTACCTAATGCATAAATTTTAAAGTCCGTCCTAACTCCCCTTGCGGGAGTTAGGCGGCAAGCAGAGGGTAAAAATGCTTTGCAGTTTTTATCTTCTGCTTGCCGAGGGATTAAACCCCAAGGCAAAAGGGACGGCG
>JAZNDV010000214.1:0-9248 GCA_045588285.1 Eubacteriales bacterium | reverse complement strand
CGAAGCAAGCAAAAGCAGATCGACCGCATCTCCGCCGGCTTGGAGAAACCGGAAGACGATCCGGAAAGCATCGGCTTTTCCTTTCAAGCGGACGGCGGAACCGGAAATGAAGTTTTTAAGATCGAAAATCTTGCCATGTCTTTTGGGGAAAAACACCTGTTTCGGAACGTGACCTGGACGTTATATAAGCAGCAGCACGCCTTTCTCGTCGGTCCCAACGGCTGCGGAAAGACGACCCTTTTGAAGATCCTTCTGGGGCAGCAGACCGCAGATGCAGGAAGTTCGGAATTCGGAGCCCGGGTCAAGGTGGGGTATTACGATCAGACCATCGGGGATCTGCACGACGAAAAGACGGTATTTGAGGAAGTCTCCGATGCCTATCCCAAATTGGGCAATACCGCCGTTCGAACCGCTTTGGGCGCGTTTTTGTTTCGGGGAGACGACGTATTTAAGCAAATTTCCGTCCTGTCCGGGGGGGAGCGTGCCCGTGTCGCCTTGACGAAACTGATGCTGTCCGGGGCAAATCTTTTGATCTTGGACGAACCTACCAACCACTTGGATATTCCGTCCAAGGAAGCCTTGGAAGACGCTCTTTTGTCTTATGACGGAACCCT
The DNA here is from genome assembly GCA_045588285.1 of Eubacteriales bacterium. Taxonomy (GTDB): domain Bacteria; phylum Bacillota; class Clostridia; order Oscillospirales; family UBA644; genus RGIG995. The sequence goes on along the minus strand of JAZNDV010000214.1, from coordinate 8,634 downwards.
TTTGGCGGTCTCCCACGACCGTTATTTTATCAATCGGTTAGCCGACCGGATTTTGGAACTGACCCATGACGGAATCACATCTGTTTCGGGGAATTACGATGATTATTTGGCGTACCGTCAGCGGTTTTCTGTCAAAGAACCGCTCCCGACGCCCGTCGCCGTTGCCGAAACACCGAAAGAAAACGAGTACGTAAAAAAGAAAGCGGAACAAGCCGCCGCCCGCAAAAAGCAGGCGCGCCTGTCCCGAATCGAATCTGAAATTGCCGAAAAGGAAGAAGAAATGGAAACCTTGACCGCCTTGTTCTCTGATCCTGCCGTGGCTTCCGATTATGCTAAGGTGGCGGAGATTTCAGAACGGTTGGAAGGTCTGAGATCTGCCGTCGACGCTCTTTATTTTGAATGGGAAGAGTTATCTTCCGATTGAAGATAACCGTTGGTGCAACCGCCGTTGGCTTGACAGTTGTTTAATTCCGTACACTCTTCGTGGGCACGTTCTCCGAAATACACTCGTATGATGACGTTTTTTTGTTGGGAAGGACAGTACTTTTTTCGGATCTCGTATTGGTTTTCATTGATAAACATAAAAAATCACTCCTTACGGAACAGTATATCCGTAAGGAGTCGTTTTTATGTTCTGTTTCAGTGGAAAAGATCAATGCAACGCTGCAGTCATTTTCTTTTCCATTGTCCGGACGATCAGATAAACGGTGAGCCAGATTATAATATAAGTTACAACGAAAATGGCGGTAAAAATAAGCACGGCCTGAGGAAGGAAGGGAATCCACGTATTGATCAGATGCCCCCCACGTAGGCGGCGTACAACGTGGCGAAGCGGCAAAACAGAGATTTGGGCAGTGTCCAGGCTTCAATTTGGTTGAAGACCGACGCTCCTGCCTGCAAAAATGCCAAAAGATATGTGGAAATAATGGCGAGGCAGACCTGCCCTCCGGTAAGGAGAAATCGGGCGACGTGCCTTGCAAAACGGCGTAAACGATGCCTGCGACGATGGGGCCGAGGCCTGCGAAGATCAGACCCCGGTGAAAAAATTCTTCTGCGTCCGGGTTCAGAATCAGATGAAATTTCATGGAATTCCTCCTTTCGTGGTTTCATCATACCACGGTTTTTTCGATTGTCAAGGAAGTTTCGGTCAGCGGTCGTTTTGGACGGGAAAAAGGAAAATGCACCTCGAAAATCAAGGTGCATTTGTTTTTTACAGTTTCATTCCCTGTTTTGCGGCGGCAAGAAGCCTGCGAATGGGGAGTTTTTGCGGACATTGTTTTTCACATTTCCCGCAACCGATACAGTCGGCAGGCGTCGTATGATCTTTTGCTAATTCGGTTCCGTCTTCGCCCTTGTTGTAGGCGTCGAACCATTGAGGAATGGGAATGTTTTTCGGGCAGTCTGCGGTACAGTATTCACAACCGGTACAGGAGACGGCTACGGATTTATTGATCAGATCTCCGCAACGGAAGAGCATGGCAGTTTCGTCTTCGGTCAAGGGAGGAAGATCGGCAAAAAACGCCGTGTTTTCGTCCAATTGCTTCAAGTCGGACATTCCGCTCAATACCATAATAACACCGGGCAGATTTGCTGCAAACTGCAACGCCCATTGTGCCGGGGGTCTATTCGGGTCGACGGTTGCCATCAATTCCTTGACCTCGGCGGGGACGTTGGCAAGTGCCCCGCCCTTGACGGGTTCCATGATGATAATATCTTTCCCGTGTTTCCGTGCCGTTTCATAGCAGAGACGGGATTGAACGGTGGGGGATTCCCAATCCAGATAATTGATCTGCAACTGAACGAACTCCACTTCCGGGTGCTCGGTCAGGATCTTGTCCAGCATTTCCGCGGAATCGTGGAAGGAAAATCCAAATCGTGTCACTTTGCCTTCCGCTTTTTTCTGCATCACGAAATCAAAGGCGTTGAGCCGGGTTGCAATTTCATAAAGCCGGGCGTTCAGGCAATGGAGCAAATAATAATCAAAATAGTCCACGCCGCATTTGTCCAATTGCTCGTTGAAGATCCGTTCCATATCTTCAACGGTCTCTAACTTCATGGTGGGAAGCTTGGTCGCCAGCAAATAGCGATTGCGGTCGATCCGGCTGGTCAAGACCTCTTTTACCGCCCGTTCGCTTTCGCAGTTGTGATACATATACGCCGTATCAAAATACGTGTATCCCCGATCCAAAAAGCGGTCGGTCATTTCTTTGAATTGTGCCAAATCAATGGATTCTTGTACTTCCGGATCAAGTTTCGGAAGTCTCATCAGACCAAATCCCAGTTTTTTCATGGTAATTCTCCGTCGTTTATTCGGCAAGAAATTTTTTCTCTCCGTATTTTTTCGTGGTTAAAATGGCGGCTTTGTTGATGTCTCCGCACCCTAAGGTGATGAACAGATCCCCCGGCTGCGCCAATTCTTTGACCCGGTCTGCGATGTGTTCAAAATCTTCCATAAATTCGGCGTTGTCCAGCCGTGCGACCACGTCTTGGGCGAAAACGTTGTAGCCGTCGTTGGTCTCCCGTGCCGGATAAATGGGCGGAATCAAAACCTTATCCACCGTGGACAATACTTCCACAAATTCGTCCATCAGCATTTTCGTTCGGGAGAAGGTATGGGGTTGATGAATGGCGATAATACGCTTGAATCCCAGATCCCGGGCGGTTTTGAAGGTGACCCTGTAAGCGTCGGGGTGATGTCCGTAATCGTCGGCGACGATGGCGCCGTTGACGGTGCAATGATATTCAAATCTCCGTCCGGCACCGTTGTAGGTTTCAATTCCTTTGACGATTTCTTCTTTCGTCAGTCCCAGGGCGTATCCAGCGGCGGCAGCGGCCAAGGCGTTTAAGACGTTGTGCCGTCCGGGAACGGACAGATTTACCCTTCCGAAGAATTCTTTTTCTGCGTCGTTTTTGGCATGATAATACAAATCAAAAGAGGGAAGTCCTTGGTTCAGCGTAATGTCTTCTGCCCGGAAATGACCGTCTTTTAATCCAAACAGCAGAAGATTCCCGGAATACCCTTCCAGCATCTTTTTTACGTTTTCGTCTTCTGCGTTGGTGACCAACGTCCCGCCGGGTTTGATGTTCTTCAGATAATTCCGGAAGGCGAGAATCACGTTATCCAGTGTCTTAAAGCATTCCATGTGGTCTTCGCCGATGTTCAGGACAATGGAAACGTCGGAACGGAAAAAATGGAAGGATTCTTTGAATTCACAGCTTTCAAAGACGCACAGCTCTTCCGTTTTCCCCAATCGGTACGATGCACCGATAAGATTCATGTGTCCCCCGATGATGGCAGAAGGGTCTTTCCCGGCAGAAAGGAACATTGCCGTGACCATGGAAGAGGTGGTGGTCTTCCCATGGGTTCCGGCAATTCCGACGGTGGTGTTGTATCCGTCTAAGATCTCTCCCAAAAATTCTGCTCTGCGGTAGACGGGAATCTGTAATTCTTCCGCCCGTACCCGTTCCGGATTGGTTGGGGCGATGGCGTCGGTCATGATAACGGCGTCGGGAGATTCTTTATCGATGTTATCCGCAGTCTGCCCGATACTGACCGAAATTCCCAAAGTCTTCAACTGCTCCATCCCTTTGTTTGATTGCATATCCGAACCCGAAACGGTATAACCGCGGTGCAATGCAATTTGAGCAAGGGAACTCATAGAAGAACCGCCAATGCCCATAAAATGCAGTTTTTTTGCGGTTTGAAGGGTGGTTTTGATATCGTTCATCGGTTTGAAACTCCCAAAAATTATTTTTTTCCGCCGAAGAGACGTTCTTTCACCAATTCGGTGGAGCCGGTCAGTATTTCCTGGCTGTCTTTCATTACGAACCACGCGGCGGCAATGGCAAGCAGAGACAACGGATAGGAGATCCAATGCCAAGAAAAGGGAAGGATCACGAAGGCGGAACCTATGTGGCAAAGACCGGAAAGTCCGCACAGCCCCATACCGGCTTTGCAGACGGTACAATGTAATTTATGCTGATTGTTCCGTTCCCAATACTCCAGCATGGCAAAGTGGAGCCAGCCCAGGATCAGAACTCCGATCAGAAGCACTAAATCGCCGAAATTTGCCATGACGTAGGTCAATCCGTCCAAAAGCCAGCCGATCAAGATCAGATCTCCGTCGAAGAAATTGCCGAAAAAGATTTTGATCTGCCCCAAAAAGAACAGGAATGAAATCAGCGTCATTACCGAAACGACGGTGTAAAGGCTTTTCATGCGTCGGTTGATCCGGCGTTTTTCCAGATGGATCCAAAGGAGAAGGTATCCGATAAAATCGGGTAAAACGTCGATGAATTGCAGACTTTCGTCTGCTTTGTAGGTTGCGTTGAAGCAAAGCACGATGAGAACCAAGCCGAAGAGCATCAGATTCATATGTATTTCCTTACCTTTCCACACCCATCAATTCCAGGGCTTCTTTTGCTGCCGCCTGTTCCGCCGCTTTTTTGGAGCGTCCCCGCCCCTCGGAAATACGGTTGCTGTTCAGATACAGGTGGCAGACGAAGGTTTTTTCATGTTCCGGACCGAAATCGTCGGCGATGATGTATTTCAATGCTTCTCCGGGGTTTTTCTGAATCACTTCCTGCAACACGGTCTTATAATCATGCTGACGGAAATTTTGTCCTCCTCGGATCAAAAAGGGGAGAATGAAATTCCGGGCGTTCTCGTATCCGCCGTCTAAGTAAATGGCTCCTAAGATCGCTTCGATCTCGTCGCACAGAATGGAATTGCGGTGTTGCGCACCGGCTAATTTTTCTCCTCTGCCCAACAGCAGGCTTTCTCCCAAATTCAATTCCTTCGCGTAGGTGGAAAGGGCTTCTTCGCAGACCAAAAGAGCTTTGGTTTTCGTTAGATCCCCTTCGTCTCCGTTCCGGGTTTTGTAGAGGTGGTCGGAGCAGATGAGAGACAAGACAGAGTCCCCCAAGAATTCCAACCGCTCGTTACATTCTTCCGCTTCCCGGTGTTCGTTAAGATAGGAAGAGTGGGTCAGCGCTTTTCGCAGCAAGTCTTTATTTTTGAATACGTAACCGATCTTTTCTTCGGCTTTCGCCAAGTGCTCAGTCATTGCGGTTCTCCTCAATATAGGCGATCAGATCCCCTACGGTGACGATCTTTTCCTGATCCTGAGGATCTACGAAAACGTCAAATTCTTCTTCCACCGCCATAAAAATTTCCGTCATGTCCAATTCGTCGGCAAAGAGATCGTCGGCAAAATGAACGGCGGGGGTGATCTGATCTTCTTCTTCGGCAAAAATGTCGGCAAGGATCGGTTTTAAGATGTTCAGGGTTTGGATCATAATCTTCTCACTTTCCGGGTTCCGCGGTTTCTTTTTGGTTTTTTAACTGTTCGGTAATTTTTTCAACGGCGCCGGATCTTGCAAAATTCGCCGCTTGGCGAATGGCGTTCTTGAACGCCTTTGCGTTGGAACTTCCGTGGGCTTTCACCACGGGTTTTGAAACGCCCAAAAGAACGGCACCGCCCTCTTCGGTATAGTCCAGTTTCCGCTTCATGACCCGCAGCTGAGGTTTCAGCATGGCTGCAAGAAGTTTGGAAAAAACGGTGGACGTGAGGGCATCTTTCATGATGCTCATCATAAACATGGCAGTTCCTTCCACCGTCTTCAGCAAAATGTTTCCGGCAAAACCGTCTGCCACCAGAACGTCGCAGGTTCCGTCGAAAATTCCTCTGCCTTCCACGTTTCCGACAAATTCAAAGGCGTCGTTTTCTTTCAATAACCCATGGGCTTTCTGATACAGCTCCGGGCCTTTGCTTTCTTCCGTCCCGTTGTTCAGAAGCCCCACCTTCGGGGATTCGCAGAACCCGGCGTTTTTCATGTAAAGAGCGCCCATGGTTCCGAACTGATCCAGATATTCCGGCGTGCAGACTTCGTTGGCACCGCTGTCGATCAGCATAAAATGACCGGTTTTCGAAGGAAATACGGGAGCAAACGCCGCCCGCTTGACGTTGGGGATCCGCTTGACGATCAGCGTTCCTCCTGCTAAGATCGCCCCGGAGTTTCCGGCAGAAACGAAAGCGTCGCCTTCGCCGTTCTTCAAAAGGTCAAAGGCAAGCCCCATGGACGAATTCCGTTTTGCTTTCAATACGCTTCCCGCATCGTCGTCCATGGTAATGATTCCTTCCGCGTGGCGGATCTCGATCCCGTTTCCGTCGATGCCGTTTTCTTCCATGGTTTTTTTCAGCAGATCTTCCGGCCCGGTAACGATGATCTTTACGCCCAGTTCTTCTACCGCCATGGCACAACCTTTCAAGATTTGCAGGGGGGCGTGATCGCCGCCCATTCCGTCAACGATAATAGTCATAGTGTATACCTTCCTCTCTGAAATTATCCGCAGATTTCCGTTTCTTCCTGATTTTCTGCGGGAAGGGTGATGGGGATCTCTTTTTCAATGCAATACTTGGTAAGGGTTTCCAATGCCCGGGCAGACAGCAGTCCCTTCCGGTCTTTTTTCTTGATCCTGCCTTCCAAAGAGGGAAGCAGACCGAAGTTTACGTTCATCGGCTGGAAGTCAACCACCGACGGATCGGAAACGTAATGGGCCAATGCTCCGATGGCAGTTTCCCGGGGGAATTCCACCGTGTCTCCCAAGACGGCGTTCAATCCTGCCACAAAGCCGGAAGATGCCGATTCGATATATCCTTCCACTCCGGTGATCTGACCGGCGAAATACAGTTTTTCCCGATTCCGCACCCGATAGGTTGGGGTGAGCAGACGGGGAGAATTCAAAAAGGTGTTGCGGTGCATGACTCCGTATCGGACGAACTCCGCTTGTTCCAATCCGGGAATCATTCCGAAGACCCGGCGCTGTTCTCCCCAAGTCAAATGGGTCTGAAAACCTACGATATTGTAAAGGGAAGAGGCGGCGTTGTCTTTGCGTAGCTGCACCACCGCTTTCGGCAATTTCCCGGTGTGGGGATTCATCAATCCCACCGGTTTCAGAGGACCGAATAACAGCGTTTCGTATCCCCGGGACGCCATGACTTCCACCGGCATACAGCCTTCGAACACCTTGTCGTTTTCAAATCCGTGAAGATGGGCGGTCTCGGCGGAGATCAACGCGTGATAAAAGGCGTCGTATTCTTCTCCGTTCATGGGGCAGTTGATGTAGTCCGGCGTTCCCTTGTCGTACCGGGAAGCAAGATAGGCTTTCGACATATCAATGCTTTCGGCGGTGACGATGGGGGCTGCCGCATCGAAGAAGGAAAGACCTTCTCCGAATTCTTTTACGATCTCTTCTGCCAAGGGTTCCGATGCCAAAGGTCCGGCGGCAATAACGGCAGGTTCGTCAAAATCAAGGGTGGAAATTTCTTTTTCCACCACGGTAATGTTGGGGTGATTTCGGATTTTTTCGGTAACGTAGGACGCAAAGGCTTCCCGGTCTACCGCCAAAGCTCCTCCGGCAGGAACCCGGGTGGCAACGGCGGCTTCCATGACAAGAGACCCCATTCTCAACAGTTCTTCCTTCAAAAGACCGATGGCGTTCTGCAATCCTTCCGCCCGCAAAGAGTTGGAGCAGACCAGCTCGCAGAACAGATCCGATTGATGGGCAGGAGATTTCTTCAGGGGCTTCATTTCGTACAACGTGACCTTTGCACCCCGTTTGGCACATTGCCACGCCGCTTCACACCCCGCAAGCCCCGCCCCGACGACGGTTACGGACGGATTCATTTACTTTCCTTCTCCGCTTTCTCGTTTTTCTTATAAGGAGTCTGGTATCCGCAGCCTTCGGTCATGCAGTTCAGGGTTCCGAAATGGCGGAACAAGGTCTTTCCGCAGTTGGGACAAGTATCCGCCGTGGGAATATCCCAGGTGCGGAATCCGCAGGCGGCACCTCTTTCGCAGGAATAATAGGTTTTGCCCTTTTGAGTCTTGCGGACTACTAAATTTCCTCCGCAGACCGGACAGGTCCCGGCGGCTTTGGTATAGACCGGTTTGGTATTTTTACATTCGGGATAGCCGGGGCAAGCCAAGAATCGACCGAACCGGCTGACTTTATAAACCATTTTCCGTCCGCACAGTTCACAAACTTCGTTGCTTTCCTCTACGGGCGTTTCCACTTTCCGGCGTTCCGTATTGCTTTCCGCTTTTTCCAAGGCGGCGGCAAAATCACCGTAGAAGTTCTGCATGACTTCCAGCAACGTCTTTTTGCCTTCTTCTACGCTGTCCAGTTGTTTTTCCATTTCCGCGGTAAAGGCGGAGTCTACGATATCGTTGAAGTTTTCAATCATCAGATCGGTGGTGACGATTCCCAGATTGGTGGGTTTCAGGGATTTCCCTTCCCGTTCCACGTAATCCCGTTCAATGATCGTTCCGACGATGGGAGCAAAGGTGGACGGTCTGCCGATGCCGTTTTCTTCCAAGGTCTTAATTAAAGATGCTTCGGTATAACGGGAGGGGGGCAGAGTGAATTTTTGTTCCGACGTCAATTCTTTGAAGTCCAATTTATCCCCCTCTTTTACGTCGGGGAATGCAGAAGTCTCTTCCTGTTCGTCGGAATAGCGGTACAGACGGCTGTAACCGTCAAATACTTTTTTGGTGTCCGATGCCCCGAACAGATATCCGGCGGGTTCGCTCTCAAAGCTTCTGACGTGATGAACGACGGAAGCCATTTGG
>JAZNDV010000213.1:0-9310 GCA_045588285.1 Eubacteriales bacterium | reverse complement strand
CCGTACCCTTATCCTTGAGCCCTACGGGTACGTGGTTACAAAGCACCGCATCTGACGAATGATTAAAAAGGACCAACAACAAAAAAGACGTAGCCGAACGGCGTGCAAAATTAGCGGAGAAATTATTGTCGGTTGGTTAATAATTGCTCCGCAGTAAACAAATAATAACCCCCGACAGATTTTTAGGTCTGTCGGGGCTCTTTTTTCTTGATAAATCGACTTTTACAATTCAATAGTTTTAGCGTATTTTTCTAACAATTCATTAAGTACTGCTTCATTTTCATAAAAAACATTGTCACACTGCTCCAAAGTTTCTTCAGCGTGTTCATCTTCTTTTTCTTTTAACACTAAATATGCTTTATACGCTTTCTGAAGATTATCTTTATGTATTGCAGGGAGAATATTTTCTAAAGTCGACATCTCATTTTGTATATCTGCAGCATTTTCAGCATTTGTGAAATACTGATCATGTCCTCCGTTATTGATCTCGCTTTGATATGTCATCAGTTGAGCATACGGAGCGTCAGCTTGTTCCTCAGCCCATAATTCCCACATTTTATTCCACTTGCGTTGATCTTCGGTCAAGTCCGCTTTCTTTTTTCTAAAAAAATTAAACAATGACATTCTATCGCCCCTTTACTAAAATTATATTTACCGTTCCGTTTTATCGCCAGTTTCGCCTTTGTATTACAAAGGCATAGGGCAAAGCCCATACCCCTAAAGATGCACGAGCGCGTCCAAAGGCTCCCTTGTGTAAAGGAAGCTGTCGCGTTAGCGACTGAGGGATTGTTTCCTGCTATTTTAGGCTTTTTTGCAATCCCTCCGTCAGCCTTCGGCTGCCACCTCCCTTTACACAAGGGAGGCTTTTTGTTAGCCCCATTATAACACAAATCTGCAGAGAAAACAAGTTCTCTGCCGAAGTTTTGTGCCCGCCTATTTCTCCGCTAAGAATGCAGAGAGAACCGTCCGTTTTTTTATCACTTCTCCAAATGTACGTCGAGCTGAGGATAAGGGATTTCAATGCCCTTTTCGTCCAATGCTTTTTTTACGATTTCTTTCAGATCAAAATTAACCTGCCAATAATCCCCGCTCTTGACCCAAACCCTCAGAGCAAAATTCAATGACGATTGACCGTGCTCCGTAAGGCGGCAAAAAGGGACTTCAGGCTCCGTTAATACAAGAGAATGCTCCCGTGCTTTTTCAAGAAGAAGTTCCTTTACCGTTTCAATATCGGAATCGTAGGCCACGGAAAAAATCAGATCGAGCCTGCGAACGTCATGGTAAGAATAATTGGTGATCGCCTCGTTGGATACGGCACCGTTGGGGATTACAATGCGGCGATTGTCCGGGGTATTCAGAATAGTATAGAGGATCGTTACCTCTGTTACCGTACCAGAGCCTTCTGCAGTATCAATATAGTCCCCAACCTTAAAAGGCTTGAAGATCAAAATCATGATCCCGCCGGCAAGATTGGAAAGAGAACCCTGCAGTGAAGCACCGATAGCAACTCCGGCAGAGGCGAGCAGCGCCACAAAATTCGTCATTGGAACACCCAATACCGAAATGGCACTTAAAACGATCATAATTTTCAGTACAATGTTCAAAAGGCTGACCAAAAAGGTCTGAACACCGCCGTCCATTTTGCCAAAAGCCTTCGTTTTCTTAAATAGCTTTAGCAGCCACTTACAGAGTTTGAATCCCACGAAAAGGATTAACACCGCACCAATGAGACGAAGCCCGGCAGTAGATGCAAATTCCCCTAATTTCGCAAGAACCGTTTTCAGAAATTCTTCCATATTAAAATCCAACTTTCGTTTTTCTTTATTATAATACTTTTTTCGGAATTTGTCAAGAAAAAGCATTGACTTTCAAAATCTAATATGCTATACTGAAAAAAATCAATGGAAAGGTGTCTGAACATGAGCAACACGATCAAGATCTCAAGTGCAAATAAACCGCGAATGGTCGCCCACCGAGGTGTTTCCGGATTGGAAAAAGAAAATACGCACGCCGCTTTCGTCGCCGCAGGGAACCGCTCCTATCACGGAATTGAAACCGATATTTACCGCACCATAGACGGACATTATGTTTGTCTTCACGATTCCAACATTGCCCGGGTCGGAATTGACAATATCAACGTAACGGAATGTACTTACGATACCGTCCGTAGAATCAAGCTTTGCGGAATAAGTGGAAAAAAAGACCGAAATGACCTTTGTATTCCCTCTCTATTGGAATACATTCAGATCTGTAAGCATTATGAAAAGGTTGCTGTCGTGGAATTAAAGCAGATTTTCACCAAGGAACAACTTATAGAAATCTGCGATATTATCAACGGGGAAGATTGGTTGAAGCAAACCGTTTTCATCGCGTTCGGACTTGAAAATCTGATCACTCTGCGAGAGATCTATCCGAAACAGCCGGCTCAATATTTGATCGGCGGAAATTATTTCACCAACGGAGGCACGAACGAAGCTCTGGTTGAAATTTTGAATCAATACGATTTGGATTTGGATATCTATTATAAAGCCATAACTAAGGAGCTCGCAGAAGCAGTTCACCGTGCCGGAAAAGAAATCAACGTTTGGACGGTAAATGAGCCGGAAGACGCGGTCAAACTTTCAGAAGAAATGCAGGTTGAATACATCACGAGCAATATTTTGGAATAAAATACGACGTAAAAAATGCACCGAAAAAACGGTGCATTTTTTATAATTAAAATTCGTGTACTTTCTTCTTAAAATATTCTCCGCGAACCTCGAAATTGGGGAAGAAGTCGAAGGACGCGCAGGCGGGAGACAGAGATACGATATCTCCGGATTTCGCCACTTCCCTTGCCCGGGCAATGGCGTAATCCCAAGAAGGACTCATTTCGACGGTGAGTTCTTTGGGATCGTATGCCGGGTCGGAACAAACGGCATCACGGATCTTGTCTGCAGTAGCCCCGGTAAGAATCAGATATTTTACTTTTTCCAACACGTAAGGAACCATCGGTTCAAAGGGGATTTTTTTATCGTAACCGCCGGCAAGCATAATGATCTTTTGGGTTTGGGCTTTCAGCCCGGCGATGACCCGCGTAGGACTGGAGGCGATAGAATCGTTATACCACTTTACCCCGTCCACTTCCCGGACAAATTCCATACGATGCTCCACACCGCCGAAGGTTTCGGCGACGGTACGGATCACCTCCCGATCCACAAGACCGAGGGTTGCGGCAATGGCAGCCATGTAATTTTCCACGTTGTGATCCCCGATAATTCGAATCAGGGAACGGTGCATGAGACGATCCACCGTAACGCCGTCGGTAACGCAAATATCACCGTTTTCATCAAGATATACTCCCTTAGGGACGGGTCCTTTGAAGGAAAAATAAAGAACGTCTCCCCTTGCCTCTTCCCCGTATCCGCGGGTAATATCATTGTCGTAATTCACCACAAGTCTGCCGGAAGAAGTCTGATGCTTGAATACGCAACGTTTTGCATTGATGTACTCCGCCATATCGGTATGCCAATCCAAGTGATTAGGGGCAACGTTGGTAACCACGGCGGTTTGGGCAGAACGGTGCATGTCGTTCAATTGAAACGAAGATAATTCCACCACGGCAACGTCGTCGGAAGTTATGTTAAAAATTTGAGGAAGCAACGGTGTGCCGATATTTCCGCCGAGCCAACAACGTTTTCCTTGGGCAGAAAGGAATTTGGAAATGAGCGTGGTGGTCGTCGTCTTCCCGTCACTGCCGGTAACCGCAAAAATAGGACAAGGACAAAGCTGGAAAAACACTTCCATTTCCGACGTGACCACAGCCCCGGCAGAGCGTGCCTTTTCAAAGGGAGGAAGATCTCCTCTCATTCCGGGAGTTTTGAAGATAATATCTCCTTTCAAATCGTCGAGATACCCCTCTCCCAAAAGGAATTTAACCCCTTTTTCAGCGTATTCTTTTCCGAAACTGCCCAACTCTTCCATGGTTTTTTTATCGTAGGCAGTAACGGACAATCCTTCTTTGAGAAAAAGTTCAATCAGCGGTCGGTGGCTGACACCGAGACCGACGACGGAAATCTCTTTCCCTTTCAGGGAGTCGAAATATGCGCGGATCTTATCCATAGGACACCTCTGTCAGATATACTTGATTACGGGCAAAATCATAGGTTTGCGCATGGTTTGATTAAAGATATAGCGATCCAGTTCGTCCCGAACCTTGTTCTTCGCATTAAAGACCCAATCGTTCTGTTTTTCTTTTGCGCAACGGAGGATCACGTCGGTCGTGATCTTTTTCACCATACCCATCAATTCTTCGTTTTCTTTGATATAAACGAATCCGCGGGTCAAAATTTCCGGTTCGGACACCAGTTGTCCGGATTTGGAATCCACCACCGCAACGGAGACGATCAATCCGTCTTGTGCAAGGTGTTTGCGGTCCCGGAGAACCACGTTCCCCACGTCTCCAACGCCGAGGCCGTCCACAAGAACCCGTCCTGCGGGAACGGTACCGACGATTTTTGCGGAATTTTTATCCAATTCGATGATATCGCCGATTTCAGCAATTAAGACGTTTTCTTTTGCAACCCCCATGCCTTCCGCCAGTGCAGCATGACGGTGCAGGTGACGGTATTCGCCGTGAACGGGAATAAAGAATTTGGGCTGAGTCATACCGAGCATCAGCTTCAGCTCTTCCTGGCAGGCGTGACCGGAAGCGTGAATTTCATTATAAGATTCATAGACCACCTCCGCACCGGAACGGAACAGTTCGTTGACCATGTTCCCCACGGGTTTTTCATTGCCGGGAATGGCTGAAGCGGAAACGATGACAAGGTCTTTTTCATTGATCTCAACGACTTTATGCTCCGAATACGCCATGCGGTACAATGCAGACATAGGTTCTCCCTGGCTTCCGGTGGTGATGACCACCAACTGTTCGGGGGGGATCTTTTTAATTTTATCAATATCAATCAAAACGCCTTTTGGAACTTTGGTATACCCCAACTGCATGGCAGCTTCCAAGACGGTCATCATACTCCGACCGCTGACGGCAACCCGCCGACCGTATTGGGCAGCCAAATTGATGATCTGCTGGACCCGATGAACGTTGGAAGCAAAGGTTGCTACGATAATGCGCTTTTTATCGGCTCTGCGGAAAATATCGCTCAGAGATAAACCGACTTTACTTTCACTCATAGAATAACCGGGTTTTTCTGCACCGGTAGAGTCGGAAAGAAGGGCAAGGATCCCCTCTTTACCCAATTCTCCGATCCGAGGCAGGTCGATAATATCACCGTCAATGGGGCTGACGTCGATCTTAAAATCCCCGGTATGGAAAATGACACCGCATGGGGTGTGAATCGCGAGGGCGGCGGAATCGGCAATGGAATGATTGGTGTGGACATACTCCACGGAAAGAGATCCGATCTTAACCGATTCTCCGGCAGAAACCTGCATAAGCTTGGTTTTCTTTTCCAGATGGAATTCCCGCAATTTATTGACGACGATGCCGAGGGTCATTCGGGTACCGTAAACGGGAACGTCGAGTTCGCGAAGTACGTAGGGCAAAGCACCGATATGATCTTCATGACCGTGGGTCAGAAAAATTGCCGCAACCCGGTCTTTGTTTTTAATTAAATATTGTACGTCGGGAATGACGTAATCGACGCCGGGCATATCCTCGTCGGGGAACGCCATACCGCAGTCTACGACGATAATATCCTTTCCGCATTCGATCAGGGTCATGTTTTTCCCGATTTCATTCAATCCGCCCAGCGGAATAATTCTGATTTTTTCAATTTTTTTCAAAATGGTCCTCCTATAGTTCGTTCAAAAAGTTTTATGTACCCGGAAAAACCGGGAATCAATCGGGCTTCAGCCCTTTCAGTTTCATAGAATAAAATTCGCAAAGTTCTTCTGCAATCTCTGCATTAGACGCTTCGGAAGAAATACGAAAAGCATTTGCATTGGGTTTTGGAGTAATGCGAACCACGCCGGAACGGTCAAAAAACCGAATTCCCTCCGACAACTCTCCGCCGGAAGAAGCAAGAATCCGCATTACGGCGCTTCGGGGCAGATTGACGGAAACGTCCCTTTGTTTTACCGCGAAAGAGGGTAAACGAGAGACGAACTGCTGAAAAGAACATTTTTCCTCTTGTAAAAGGTTCAGGATCAACAACGCCTGAACGTTTGGATCTGTAAGAGGAAATAACTTCCGGACAGATGCTCCGTCTCCGGCGGTTCTAACGGCGCGAAAATGATAGGTTTTCGCCACTTCTTCGGTCAGATTCGGGAAGGAATAAGGGAAATAGACCGAAGATTCCTTTCGCCCGAAAGCGATACAGGAACAGAGCCGGATCAGATCCTCATCGAAGGGCTCTCCGTCGGAACGCTCAATACGAATCCATTCAGGTCCGATGCGCATACGTTCTACCGCGTCCGCTTCCGGGATTCGGGGCAACAACGGAGACAGCACGGGAGATGCAACCACCCGAACCATCAGACGGTTCGGAATTCCGAAAGAACGAAGGTAGGATTGATAAGACTTTGCACCGCCGCGAAAAATACGGTAGATCCCGTCCTTTTCACCGCAAAAACTCTCTTGAGTCAATCTTCGCAGCATCATTCGTCCCAGGGAAGAAGAAAGAGGCATTCCGTTCTCATCGTATAAACGAAGGATCAGGTTGGAATAATTCCGTTGAAAAAACGCGCCGCACCGGAATGCATAATTACGCACCGTAAAACGAAATTGAGACAAATCGTTCACGCCGGTGTCGTATACGTTTTTTCCGCAGGACAAAACACCGCCGCAAAAAGTCATCGTTGCGGAAGCGTCCCGCTGTTCGGCTCTGCCGACCACGACGTCACCGTCGAACAGCTCGGCAAGGGCGCGTCCGATCTCATATATCGCAGCGCCGCCAAAATCTTCCCCAAAGGGAAAGAAAATTTTTCCTTCTTCCGGGAGAAGGGAACGGAGTTTATGGTGTACATTTCCGGGAACCAAGATATTCTCCGGAATACGGTTCGAAGGGTAGATTTTCACACCGGCAGGAACGGTCGAACCGGAACCGATCTCGCAATCAGCTCCGATCACGCAACCGTCGCCAATTCGGACATTGGAGCGTAAAGAAGAATTTTTACACAATACGGCATTCCGGACAACGGAACCGGATTCACAACGAACTCCGGTTTCAAGAACGCACCCTTCCAAGCGGGTGTTATTCAAAACACAACCGTCTCCGATGACGGTATAAGGACCGATGTGGCAATGGTCCAAGGAAACGTCTTTTCCAATATAACAAGGAGATTCAATGACCGTTTTTTTATCTACGGGACTTTGAATCGTACAACCTTCCAAGGAAAGCAGATGCCGATTACAATCAAGATACGAAGGAACCGAACCGATGTCACACCAGTATCCCTTTGCGGCATGGTGATAGATCGGGATTCCCATTTTCATCATTGCAGGGAAAACGTCTTTGGAAAAGTCAGATTTTCCCTCTGGAATATAGTCCAACAAGGTGCGGGAACAGATATAGATCCCGGTGTTTACGTCGTCGGAATAGGCGTGAGTCCAGTCGGGTTTTTCAAGAAAACGGCGGATACGACCGGTATCGTCCGAAAGCAATACCCCATATTCCCCGGGATCACTGACCCGGGTGGAAACCAACGTTAACGGTCCGCCGTGGGTATTATGATAGTCTATAGCGGACGACAGATCAAAATCAAACACTCCGTCTCCGCTGACCACAATAAAATCATCGTCGCAATTTTGAAGACAGTTTTTCACTGAGCCGGCAGTTCCCAAAGGCACGGGCTCCTCGTGGAAATAGATACTCAGATCTTCAAATTCCGCAACGGTTAACGCCGCGCGGATCTGTTGCGGAAGATAAAAGAGCGACACGTGAAATTCCAGGATTCCCAATGCCTTAAGATTTCGCAAAATACGGACGATACATGGAACCCCGACTACCGAAACGCAAGGCTTTGGAATCCCTTCCGTCAGAGGACGCAGGCGCGTCCCGAACCCCCCTGCCATGATAACTGCTTTCATACTTTTTCTGCTTCCCTTCCAAAAAATAAATGCAAAAAAAGTATTTCCTTTGAAAGAAAAGTTATTCGGTTTTCAAGGAAAGGAAGGCAGAGTTCAAAGAAAGTTCACGGGGAAAACCGGAAAACCTATATTGCTCCATTCTATGCGGCAAAAAAGGCATTTATTCTTCTGCAGATGCATGGATCATGGAGCGAAGGGTGTTACAAGCAGTTTTGTAATTTTCCTTTGCGCTGGGGCGAATCGAAGACCAGGAATTGTCAAAGATCCGAAGGGAAACGTAAAGGGGTTCTGAAAACACATCGTATCCCTCGGTCAGAGACGAAAAAACAGATCCGGTCACCTTCCAAGCGTAACCTTCGCCGTCAAGCTGGTCGGAAAATTCGGTCAGAGATTGAAGATACCCGTTTTTATGAAGGTAGTTTATTCCCCCCTCGTCACCAAAAAGCAACATGACTTCTCCCGCCTGAATGGCGTTGAGATACTGTGCCCGTTCCGTCGCATCAGAATTCTCCCCCACCCGAAGTCCGGTAACGGCAACGGTAACCTTCCCATCTCCGTTCACGTCTTCACATTGAGACGCTACGGCAGACTCGATCCATGCCAACTGTTCGTTATACATGGGGGAAGAACCGGTGACATAATAGACGTGTATATCAAATTCAGGTTTAGTCACACAACTGTGGAGACAAACGATCAAGGTGCCGAAAAGAAAAATTCCGGCAAGAATATGGTATTTATAATGGTACCATATATTTTCGGCTTTGGCACGAAGGGTCATAAGAAGCGCCTTTCAAACAATTGGTCAGCGGGGAAGTACGATTTCAAGGATCTTGTAAGTGTATTCTCCTCCGGGAGCGCTGACGACAACGGTCTCCCCTGCCTTTTTCCCGATTAAGGTTTTCCCCACGGGGCTTTGATCGGAAATTTTGTTCTGGGAAGGATCGGATTCGGTCATACCGACGATGGAATATTCGATCTCTTCATTGAATTCATAATCCAGGACGCGGACGACAGAGCCGACCTGAACGATATCGTTTTTCAGTTCGCTATGATCCACCACCTGAGCGTATTTCAACTGTTCTTCCAAAGTGCTGATGCGGGCTTCAACCATGGCACGTTCTTCGCAGGCGGCATCGTATTCACTGTTTTCGGAAAGGTCACCGTGACCGCGGGCTTCTTTGATGCGTTCTGCAACTTCACCCCGTTTGGTTGCCTTAAGATAATGAAGTTCTTCTTCCAGTTTGTTCAACCCTTCTTGGGTCAGATAAATAGGTTGGGACA
>JAZNDV010000212.1:0-3577 GCA_045588285.1 Eubacteriales bacterium | reverse complement strand
ATCCGAATCCCAGGAGCCACCCGTTGATATAACCGTACTTACCGTTGGAAAACAAAAGAGACCAAAGGATGTCCAGACCGCCGGAAAGAGGGGGGGCATAGAAGAGCAGGGTCATAAAGGACCGGGGCTTGGGGGGAATTTCATTGACGAACCAAGCAAAAGCGAAGCACAGAATGTATCCGCCGGGACCGGTAATCACGGCAAGAATCAACGTATTCTGAACCGCTTTCGGGAACAAGGTATCGTTCAAAAACAACCGCGCGTAGTTATCAAGTCCCACGAAGTCAGGGAATTCCAACAGGTTGAAGTCGGTCAAACTCATAATGACCGAAACGGCAACCGGAAGAACTGTAAAAATGAAAAACGCGATAAGGAAGGGACCCAGGAAGAATAACAAACTTAAAAACCGATTCCGGTTTGCCCGTTTTAACGTTGCAGATCTAGCAGATTTTTTCATGACTTTTCCTCCTCCCCTTTTAATTTGACGCTTCCGCAGACGATCCCGTGCTGGAAGCGGATTCATAAGGGAGATTCAACTGTTCTCTCTTATACTTGATTTCTTTGTTGATTTCCTGAATGTACTTCAGAAGAGTGGCTCTGGCATCAGAGTATTCGTTGAGCACCTCGTTATACGCAAATCCGTAATAACGCGTGAAATAATAGCCGCCGACTTCTTCTTCGTATCCGGTAGTGTGTTCCCACTGTTCCATGATCGCAGACAATTCCTTGGTGCTCCAGGGCAAACGCTGGGCAGCAGCCACGTTTGCGGTATTATAACGGGCAGCAATTCCGAGGGTTGCTTCCAATTCAATACCGTAATCGTACTGAGCATCTTCGCTGACCCACCATTGCATCCAAGCCCAGCAGGCTTTTGCGTAATCTTCCCCTTTGCTGACGCCCTGATTGAGCAATGCAATGGAAGAAACGTTAGCTACGGTGTTACGGTTGAGAACGGGATTTCCCTCTGCGTCGGTAACGACCTTTCCGTTTTCATCGGTCACTTCCGTGCCGGGAACAGGAACAAACGTCCAGGAACCTTTGATTTCGGGAGCCGTGATAGCCAAGGTGCTGTAGAAAGTCAAAGGTTGCATTCCAATCGGCATTTCTCCGAAGCGGAAGCGGTTTTCAAAGTTGTAAGACTTGGGGCAGTTATAAGTAATGAAATAGTCCGTTGCGGCAATGAAAGATTGAATGGCGATTTCCGAATCCAGATTGATCCGTTGGCCGTCGTCCCGATAGAGGGTTCCGCCATTTTGGTAAAGAATGGTTTGGAAATCCGGGGGAGCAAAATCCATATTCCGTTTTTTCAGAATAGAGATCAAATCGTAAATTTCCGTCCAAGTATCCGGGGCTTCTACTCCCAGATCCTGCAGGACGTCTTCCCGGTAGAAAAGAACGGAAAAGCTTTGTTTTTCGGGAAGCCCGTAAATATTGCTGACAACGCCCTGTTTGGGATCGTTTTGATCCTTATAGACTTCCAATGTAATCGGAGTAAAGGAAGATTCTTTGAACCACGTTTTCACTTCGGAAAAGCCGGGGATATTCTGATAGCCCTCCTGCGCTTTCTCCAAAGTAAACTCCTCAAAATTATTCAAAGCAACCAACGCGTTACGGGAAGCGTAGTTGATAATATCGACGGAAGCAAGACCCATAACGATGTCCGGGCCCTTTCCGGCGAAAATAGAAGGCAGCAACGCGCCGGCGGGAACAAGAGAAATGTCGATACCAATCTGATACTGGTTGATAAAAGAACGTTCAATCAACCGCTGTTTTACGTCGGCACGCTCTTTCCCCGTGGTAGCCCAGATAGAGACCGTCGTATCAAATTCCTGGTCGCTGGTCGCTCCGATGGAATTGGAATCAGAAGTAAAGGAAGCGGCAAACATCACGATGTTATGCCAAATATTTTCAAACACGCCGACAGAACCGGAACCGGCTTCGTAAGAGGGTTCCGCCACCAAAATGTAGTCTACTTCCAGAGGCTGATTGCGCATGGTGCTCAACCATGACCCCAGATTCATGATTTGATTCTTAAAGTTACTAAAATAGGAAGGTATGTTGTCCGGCTCATCCGCCATATCGTACAAAACGTCAATAACATTCGAAACAATGGCTGTCTGCTGGCCGTCGCCGCCCAGAATTTCGATCAAGTTATTATGGATACTCGTCAAAATATCCCCTTGGGCTTTCAAGTCGGAAATGACGTCCGGAATTGCTTCGTCCAGTTTATAATCCTGGTATTCGTCGGGGAGCGCACCGGTGATCTGCATGATTCTGCGGTAATCGTTATTCAGCTTGGAAATAACGGTATCCACCGCGTTGATATATTCACTCAGTTCCCCTGTGGTGGCAGTAATACGAATGATATTCTCGCCTTCGTTGAACTTAAACAGCAATTCGTTGCCGTAATTGTCTTTGGGAGTAACCATCGACCAATCGGTAGAATAAGGGAAACGGATTTTAGAGGCTTCCGTCACAGGGGTCGCACCGTTCACGGTGATCTGCCGGCTGGAGAAGGTACCGGACACGATATTTTGCCGCGCCCGGAGAACGATCTTGTAAAGACCCGTCTTCGGTACGTTTACCTTGTACTCTACCCACTGACCTGCACCGTTCCAGTTTTCACCGCCGATCACGTTGTACTTCAGCAGAGAAGAAGACTGGGGCTGGGTTGCCGCAGAAGAGCGGTCGTAACCGGAATAAACGGAAGTGGAAGATTTATCGTAGGGATATTCTGCCTGGATCTTGGAGATCAACTGATTCCCTTCGATGAGGTATTCTCCGTTTTCCGCCAAAAATTCCGTATAAGAAACCGACTTCTTCACACCGTACAGATACAGTTTAGAGAATGCAACCGGTTCTCTGGAAGAGGTCAAACGAATCACGTTCGTTCCTTTTTCCAGATAGAATTGCAGCGCGCCGTCGTAGGAACCGGTGGAATCCTTGAAATAAGAATTCTCGATCCATCTCCGTTCTTCTTTGGCGTTCAAGCGGATCTGATTTCCGTCCACATCTTCCGGATAGTATCCGGTCAGAATTCCGTCAGCGTCAGGACCGGAAACATTATTCCAATTCACATCGTCCACAAAGAGACGGTCCAAGGACGCCGTCTTTGCTTCCGTATAGGGAACTTTCCCATTGATCGTGACAGAACGCTCGATGGCGATGCCCTTTCCTTCCGAGGGGAAATAATCACAGCCCAGACCGTACAGTCCGGTAGAAGGGACTTCGACGGTAAATTCCACGTAGCCCTCTTCTTGCGTTACAAGAACGTTGTCCTTTCCCTCGTACGTCTTGACTTCCACGTTTTCCCCTTCGGCGAACTTAGTCACATCGATATTGATGACTTCGTCCGAAGAGGTTGCACGGGCGTAAGTCTGCAGATATTCGCCGTAAGACCCTGCCTTAAAAACGGCAACGAAGGGAATGTTAGAATCCAACTCCGTCAACGTTTTAGCAGAAGAGGTCAAAACAAACATCTGAGCCGCCATCACAGCTACCAAGATCACTGCGATAACTTTGTTTTTGCGCACTGCAAAACACCTTCCTTTTGGTTCAAATATTGCCTTAGAGATGA
>JAZNDV010000211.1:0-10306 GCA_045588285.1 Eubacteriales bacterium | reverse complement strand
TGTTGCAGCGGTAAGTCCCTTAGGCATAGTAGCCATCATATCGGGGTCAACAACAGCAACAACGGGAATGTCGTGAACGTCTACGCAAACCATCTTTCTGTTCTTCTCCACGTCGGTAATAACGTAGTTGATAGTAACCTCGGCTGCGGTGCCTGCTGTGGTGGGAACGGCAATAATGGGAACGCACTTGTTTTTGGTATCGGCTACGCCTTCCAAGGAACGGACGTCGGCAAATTCAGGATTATTGATAATAATACCGATGGCTTTTGCAGTATCCATGGAAGATCCGCCGCCGATGGCAACGATGTAGTCAGTACCGGCAGACTTATAAGCGGCAACGCCGTTCTGGACGTTTTCAATGGTGGGATTGGGTTTGATGTCGGAGAAGATCTCGTAAGCAAGGCCGTTCTTGTCAAGAACATCGAGGACTTTCTTGGTAACGCCGAACTTGATCAAATCGGGATCAGAGCATACAAAGGCTTTCTTGAACCCGCGACCGATCGCTTCGGTGGCGATAGCTTCGATGGCACCGGAGCCATGATAAGAAATTTCGTTGAGAATGAAACGGTTGGACATGGCAAACTCTCCTTTATTTTCCGGACAACATAACCGCCCGGTTATTTCATGAATCTATTATAGCATATTTTTCCGAAAAAAGAAAGGAAAAAATTATGAATTTTTTTCGCAATATTAATTTGGAACTGTAAAAAATATTTTCAAACCTCTTCCCTGCCCTTGACAAAAAAGGAATGGTGTGGTAAGATATGGTAAGAATAAAATCATTGAATAGATTTCACAGGAGGATACGTATATGAAGCAAAGAAATGAAATCGATCAATCCCTAACTTGGGACTTGACCCAGATTTTTGCCAGCGACGAGGCTTGGGAAGAAGCCTACAAAGTAGCCGCTGAAACGGTGGATACGATTCCTGCCGTTAAGGGTACTTTGGGAAAATCTGCCGAAGATCTGAAAAAGGGATTGGACATTCTTTACGGTGCCATGCACAAAGCGGAATTGGTCTACGTATATACCATGCTTCGTAAAAGTTTGGATAACGGCGATGCAAAATCCCAGGAAATGAACGGAAGAGCCATGATGCTTTTCACGAAACTTTCCGCCGCCGCTTCCTTTTTAGAGCCGGAAATTCTCTCCATTGACGGTGACGTTCTTGCAGG
This sequence comes from Eubacteriales bacterium, assembly GCA_045588285.1. Classification (GTDB taxonomy): domain Bacteria; phylum Bacillota; class Clostridia; order Oscillospirales; family UBA644; genus RGIG995. The sequence goes on along the minus strand of JAZNDV010000211.1, from coordinate 9,130 downwards.
ATATTTAGCAGACCCTTGCCTTGCGGGGTACAGACAAATCGTGGAAGATATCGACCGGGCAAGGCCTCACACCTTAGATGAAGAAAAGGAAAAGATGCTGGCGTTGTTATCCGAGGTATCTTCCGCCGCGGAAGACCCCTTCGATATGTTCGAAAGCGTTGACATGACCTTCCCCACCATCAAAAACGAAAAAGGCGAAGAAGTTCGACTGTCCCATGGCTCCTTCGGTGCCTACCGGGAAAGCAGTGACCGAAGAGTTCGTAAAGATGCTTTTGAAGGCTACTTCGGTGAATTCAAAAAATATATCAATACTCTCGCTGCTATTTACGGAAACTCGGTAAAATTCGATAATTATTACACCAAAGTCCGGGGATATGAAACCGCTTGCCATCGGGCATTGTTTGCCTCTAACGTTCCGGTTTCGGTTTACGACAATTTGGTAAATTCTCTCCACGATTCTCTGCCCATCATGAAGCGGTATCTGGAACTTCGAAAGAAGGTTCTCGGGCTGGACGAACTGCACATGTACGATCTTTACTGCCCGATCGTTGCAGAATGTGACAGCAAAACCACCTTTGAAGAAGCAAAGCAAATGGTCAAAGAGGCTTGCGCTCCTTTGGGTCAACGGTATTTGGATCTTTTGGATCGGGCGTACAACGAACGGTGGATCGACGTTTACGAAACCAAAGGAAAAACCACCGGTGCTTATTCCTGCGGCGTTTACGACGTTCACCCCTACGTGCTTCTGAACTACTCGGAAACCTTTGACGATGCCTTTACGCTGGCACACGAATTGGGTCACGCCATGCACTCTTATTTCTCAAGTGAGAAGCAGGATTACGCAAACCACGACTACAAGATTTTTGTGGCAGAAGTTGCCTCGACGGTCAACGAGGTTCTCATGACCCGGCATTTGTTGGCAACCGAAACCGATCCAGCCAAAAAGGCGTATCTGCTGAACCACTTCCTGGAAGGATTCCGTACCACAGTATTCGGTCAGACATTATTTGCCGAATTTGAACGGAAAGCCCATGACTTGAACCAGCAGGGCGTTCCGCTGACAGCGCAGACATTGAATAAAGTTTACCGGGAACTGAACGAACTATACTACGACGGTGCGGTCGTAGACGAATTGCAGGATATTGAATGGGCAAGAATTCCCCACTTCTACCGGGCGTTCTACGTTTACCAATATGCGACTGCATTTTGCGCTTCGGTCTCCATCGTCAGCAATATTTTGGAAACCGGAGACGCTTCCAAATACCTGGAATTCTTGGCGACGGGCGGCAGTGACTACCCCATTAACGAGTTGAAGATTGCCGGTATCGACATGACCGATCCTTCGGTGGTCAACAATGCCATGCAAGAAATGGACAAAGCCCTGACCGAACTGGAAGGATTGCTTCTAAAATAAGATTAAAACACAAGAGGGAGAAGTTCAAAGCTCTCCCTCTTGCCTTTTCAAAAAAGTTTGCAATTTTTTCCCGGATACCCTATTGCATTTTTTGAAAAACTATGATATAATATTTGGGCAATTGAAAAATCGGGGTGTAGCGCAGCTGGTAGCGCGCTTGGTTCGGGACCAAGAGGCCGGGCGTTCAAGTCGCCTCACTCCGACCAAAAGGATCTAAGCTTCAGGCTTAGATCCTTTCTGCAGTATATCTTGATTAAAACTAAATACCGAAAGAACCGGAACGATATAAATTACCCCCATTCCATAATTACTTGGAATGGGGGTTTTGTTGTATACAGAAAACTCCATTCCGATCGAGGTCGGAATGGAGTTTTCTTATTGAGATTATCGACTTTTTGGATTGAAATTAAGAAGCGCAGTACATTCCGTTGACCGACATATAATCGTACAACATTTTGCCGTGATCCTGCTCTTCTTTCTGAATGTGGTTCAGCACTTTGCGGACATTCTCATCGGCAAACTCAAAAACGCAGGTATCATACATATGAGAGGCGTGTTTTTCGATGGCAAGGGCATCGGAACAAAGATACTTATCGTTCTTCATTTCCGGGGTCTGTCCGGTATAGGTTGCAGTAAACGTGGGCATGGTTTTGCTTCCACCGGTCATGGACGGAACGGTACCGGAACAGATCTGATTGAGGGTATCCAGGTGTTCCCTTTCGGTCTGTGCCATTTGAGAGAACAGGTTTTTCAACTGGGCATCGGAAGCACATTCGGAATGTTTTGTGTACTTGTCGATGCAGAGTTGTTCCTGATCTTTCATGTCTTTGAGTAGGGTCGTTTCTTTTTGGGTCAGTTGTAACATAATAAAATCACCTCACCGTCAGTATGCACCGATGATGGAAATTCTATTCCGAAAAAGGAAAAGATTGTATATTTTTTCTCGTTGCGTGCTTGACACGGCGGTATATTTATGCTATAATATAAATAAATCAAGATAATTTTGGAACGGAGGCACAAATATGGCAGAGGAAACTTCCTTCCTGACCTACAAAGGACGTCCTTTGGTACGTTCGGGCAACGTTATTTTTTACGGAAATCTGACTGACAAGTACGTGGTTATGATGCAGATTCTCGGGGAGACCCCCGACGGTGACATCATGAAATCCACCAACGTTTCCGTAGAATTGCAGAACAACGACCCCGAAGCAAAACCCAACGAACGGGTTATTCAAAAGACCGAGAAAAAATCCATGGCGGAAGCAATGGAGATCGGCACGATCTGGCTGGATCGGGCTGACGAAGAAGACGAATAAGCAAAAAAATTAAGAAGAGTGTTTCTGAAAAGCCCACTCTTCTTTTCCCATTCCTTAGGAAAAATTCAAGTATAAAGAATAATAACAAAGAATACGGAGAACATCATGGAAGAACAAAAATTTATCGCCCACCCTAACGAGTATTTCCCCCTTGGCGTTTTGGCAATGCCCGGAGCTTTGGAACTGAGCAAAAAAATCGACAAACACTTGACAAAATGGTATCACGATAAATATCCTCATTATAAGGACGACCCTGACATGCGCGATTCCATGCTGATGGAAGTGAATTGTCCCCGGTTCACCTCCGGTGACGGTAAGGCGGTTTTGAAAGAATCCGCCCGCGGATACGACCTGTTTATTATTTCCGATATGGGAAATTATTCCCTGGAATATGAAATGTTCGGTCGAAAAGTTCCCATGTCTCCCGACGATCATTTCCAAGATCTAAAGCGTGCCATTCAGGCAATTTCCGGGAAGGCGTACCGTATCTCCGTTATCATGCCTACCCTGTACGGCGGACGTCAACACAAACGTTCCACGAGAGAATCTTTGGACTGCGCAGTTGCGTTGCAGGAACTGGAAGCCATCGGCGTTAAGAACATCATCACCTTTGACGCCCACGATCCCCGGGTTCAAAATGCAACCCCCTTCATGGGGTTCGACAACGTCATGCCCACCTATCAGGTATTAAAGGCGTTGCTGCGTAAATACAAGGACATGAATTTGGATAAAGACCATCTGATGGTAGTCTCCCCCGACGAAGGCGCAATGCAGAGAAATATCTATTATGCATCCGTTCTCGGTGTTGACCTTGGTATGTTCTACAAACGGCGTGATTACTCCACCGTCGTCAACGGCAGAAACCCCATCGTTGCCCACGAATATCTTGGGAATTCCGTTGCGGGCAAGGATATCCTGGTTGCAGACGACATTATTGCTTCCGGGGACTCCATGCTAGGCTTGGCTTACGAATTGAAGGAAAAGGGCGCGAAACGTATTTTCGTCACCGCAACCTACGGACTGTTCACCGAAGGACTTGAAAAGTTCCAAAAAGCAGTAGACGACGGCGTGATCACCGGAGTTCTTTCCACGAACCTTACCTACCGCACCCCCGAACTTCTGGCAAAAGATTGGTTCACGGAAGTTGACTGTTCCAAATACATCGCCTACTACGTTTTGGCGATGCATCAAAATCAATCGGTTTCCAAACTGCTGGATCCCCACGTAAAAATCAAGACTCTGCTGGAAAAGTACAAGGCTGAACAGGGGAAATAATTTCACGATTCATAGAACGGAGAGCCTTACGGACTCTCCGTTCTTCATAAAAAATGAGGGACGTTTATGTTTCATTTCTTTGCTTTTATCGACCGTATGCGTTTTATTCACCGTTGGGGACTGATGCGCAGTACCATTCCCGAAAATCTGACGGAGCACGCCCACCAAACTGCAATGATCGCCCATGCGTTGGTATTGATCGAAAACCGGCGCTTCGGTGCAGATCTGAATCCGGATCGGGCGGCAGTTTTGGCGTTATATCACGACGCTTCCGAAACCATTACGGGAGATCTGCCTACGCCGGTCAAGTATTACAACCGGGAGATTTTGGGCAGTTACCGGGCAGTAGAAGATTTTGCGAAAGACACCCTTTTGGAAAAATTACCCCAATATTTACAAGAAGATTTCTCCGAGATCTTAAACGGCGAATTGGAACCGGAATGGATCTACGTCAAGGCGGCGGACACGCTTTCCGCTTATATCAAATGCATTACGGAACGGCAGGCGGGAAACCGGGAGTTTATTTCGGCGGAGCAAGCGTTGCGGGAAAAACTGCAATCCATCGATCTGCAAAGTCTGCGAGTTTTTGAAGACGAGTTTTTAGGAAGTTTTGGCAAGACTCTGGACGAAATGACGGAGGAAAATCTATGAGATCACCCTTGAAAAAACAGAACGAAACTCCAATTTGGCTGTTTCTTGCTTTTCTCATTCCCATGGTGGGTATGTGGGCTGGATTTGCCGCCTGCGGCGTGCACCCCTTTGGAGATATGCAGATGCTCTATTCCGATTTACGGGAGCAATATTATCCGTTTTTGCAGGAATTCCAGGCACGATTACAGAACGGGGAATCCATTTTATGGAGTTGGAACGGCGGTATGGGAACCGATTACGGTTCGTTGATCGCCTATTATATCGCCTCGCCTATGAACCTGATCACCGTACTGTTTCCTGCAGAAATGCTGCGGGACGTGATGGCGGTCATGCTGACGGTGAAGATCGGTTGCGCAGGCTGGTTTTTTGCGCTGATGCTGAAAAAGATCTTTCATAAAAACGATTTTTCCATCACGTTCTTCGGGTGGTTGTTTGCCTTTTGCAGTTTTATCATGGGATATTACTGGGATACCATCTGGATGGACACGGTGGCAGTTTTGCCCTTGGTCTTTTTGGGACTTTATCAGTTGGTAACGGAAGGAAAATTCCGCCTGTACGTGCTTGCTCTTTTTTGGGCGGTACTTTCCAATTATTATTTGGGCGCATTCGTTTGCTACTTCTGCGTCATCGCCTTTTTTGCCATCGCCGCGATTCGGCAGATTTACGGAAAGCCCTTTTTGGGACGGTTGCTGCAATTTGCCGGATGTTCTCTTTTAGGTGGCGGGCTGACGGCGTTTTTACTGCTGCACGCAGGATACGCATTGTCTTACACCGACTCTGCGGCAACCGGAGCCTTCAGCAAGATCGAATTTTACGATTCTTATCTGGAAGTCATCGGCAATATGCTTGCCTTCAACAATCCCACCGCCATGGAAGGGTTGCCGAATATTTATTGCGGCGTTTTGCCGTTGCTTTTATCGGTGGTGTTTTTGCGGTCGAAAAAGATTCGGTTGGAGGACAAGCTGATCAACGTCCTCTTTTTGGCGTTTTTCATTTTCAGCACCAACTGCAACGCGCTGGACTTTATTCTGCACGGATTCCGCTTCCCCAATATGCTGCCTGCCCGGTACAGTTTTTTGGTCTGCTTCGTGATGCTGATCGTGGGATACCGCGGGTTTTTACTACTCAAAGATCTTTCTCTGAAAGATCTTTTCGGAATGGCTGCATTGTCCGTTGTTATGATCGGTCTTTCCTGCTTCTCTTTGGGAACCGAAAAGATGCTTGGAAACATCGTTCTTGTAGCGGCGTATCTCTTATTCTTCTTCCTGTATGAACGGGGATATTTGAAAAAAGCGGCGTTTTCCGTTTTTCTGTGCCTTTTAATTACGGCAGAAATGGTATCAAGCATCGTGTTAAGCATGGATACCGTGGGGAAATCCAGTTATTCTTCTTACCCTTACCGGTACGAAGCCATTACCGATACCTTTGAACGGCTGGAATCCATCGACGGTTCTTTTTGGCGTGGCGAAATGACCTGCCGGTATTATCTGAACGACGGCGTTATGTACCGCTATCGGGGGGTGGGGCAATTTTCCTCCACCGCAAACCGGAAAGTAAGGGATCTGATGTCCAATATGGCGTTTACCACCGGGGCAAACAGTTACTACTATAATTTTTCTTCTCCGGTCAACAATTCCCTTTTGGGATTAAAGTACCTGGTTTCCCGAAGCGGAGAATTAATGGACGGAACCAAAACCGAAAAAGTCTTTTCGGAAAATCAGTTGGACGTTTATCGCAATACTGCTTTTTTGGGTGCAGGATTTATGACCGAACCGGAATTGCTGAACATGGAATTTACCAACAGTCCTTTCCAGGTTCAAAACCGTCTCTTCCAACATCTGACCGGGTCGAAAGATTATATCTTTTTCAGCCGGCAGGAAGATTCCTACGAAAGTTACAACTTTGAATCTCTTGAAAAAACCGGCTCAGGAACCTACCAATACACCACGAACAACAACGACGGAACGCTGGACATTACCTTTACCGCGGCGTCTACGGGAACTTATTACGCCTATATGCGCATCGGAGGCGGAGGCGATATTACCGTCACCACCGGATCGGGAAAGACCTATTCTCACCCGGTGGCATCGTTGCGGTATATTGCACCGATCTGCGAAGTGGAAGCGGGAGAAACCTTTACCGTTCGCATCGAGCCGGACCGCAACAAAGAAAACAAGACCATTAGTTTCTATTGTTATTATTTTAACGAAAATAAGTTTGATGCGGGCTGGAAAAATTTGACCGACGAAGTCTGGGACGTGTCGGACTATTCCGATACCCATCTAAAGGGAAATATTACCGTCAAAGAAGACGGTTTGTTCTGCACGGTCGTTCCCTACACCGACGGCTGGAAACTGTACGTTGACGGCGTGGAGACCGAGAAGATCAAAGTGCTGAACGGTGCGTATATCGGAGCAAATCTGACGGCAGGAACCCACACGGTGGAACTTCGATACGAACCGGAATGGTTCTGGCAGGGAATCATTATTTCCGTCGTATGTTTGATTATTTTCGTCGTACTTGCAATCATTTTTCGTAACGGATTCCCCTCATGGAAAGAAACCGCAAGAGGAAAAAAGAAAGAAAACACTGTAGATGCAGCTCCGGCGTCACCGGAACAGGAGATCAAAACCGATGAATAGTTACCGCATAGAGCACGATACTATGGGAGAAGTGAAAGTACCCTCGGACAAGCTTTGGGGGGCACAGACCCAGCGGAGCCTTGAAAATTTCCCCATCGGGAAAGAAAAAATGCCTTTGGAGCTGATCCGTGCCTTCGGGATTCTGAAACTTGCGGCGGCAAACGCTAATTTCCGTTTGGGAAAATTGAGCGAAGAAAAACGGGATTTGATCGAAAAAGCCTGCCGGCAGATCGTTAGCGGAAAATTAGACGAAGAATTTCCCTTGTCTGTATGGCAGACCGGAAGCGGGACGCAAAGCAATATGAACGTTAACGAAGTTATTGCAGGCTATTGCAATCGCGCCGCAGGAAGAGCCTTGATCCACCCCAACGACGACGCGAATATGTCCCAATCTTCCAACGATACCTTTCCCACCGCCATGCACATCGCGGCGGTATTGGAAATTGAAAATACCCTTCTCCCCTCTTTGGAAAAACTCGTTTCCACGCTGAAAGAAAAAGAGGCGGAGCACAAAGGAGTTCTGAAAAGCGGACGCACCCATCTGATGGACGCCACACCCATCGCCTTCTCACAGGAAATTTCCGGCTGGAGAAGCATGCTTCAGCATAATGCGGAAATGATCCGAGCCTCGGTCAATCCCCTGAGGGAACTTGCATTGGGAGGAACTGCGGTAGGAACGGGGATCAACGCACCGAAGGAATTTGGACGGGTCGTAGCGGAAGAAATTTCAAATCTGACCGGAACGAAATTCATTACGGCGGAAAATAAATTCCATAGCCTGACTTCCAAAGACGCGTTGGTCTTTTCCCACGGCGCGTTCAAAGCCCTTGCCGCGGATTTAATGAAGATTGCAAACGATATACGGTGGCTGGCATCGGGACCCCGTTGCGGACTTGGAGAAATTATGATCCCAGAAAACGAACCCGGCTCGTCCATCATGCCCGGCAAGGTCAATCCAACCCAATGCGAAGCCGTGACAATGATTGCGGTACAGGTAATGGCAAACGACGTTGCAGTAGGCATGGCGGCAAGCCAAGGAAATTTTCAATTAAACGTATTTATGCCGGTATTGATTCACAATTATATGCAATCGCTGACCCTATTGGCGGAAGGAATGGAATCGTTCCGTCTGCGGTGCGTTTCCGGATTGCAGGCAAATACGGAAAAAATGAAGGAAAATCTCGACCGTTCTCTGATGTTGGCAACGGCGTTAAATCCCCATATCGGCTATGAAAACGCCGCGAAAGTAGTCAAGAAAGCTTATTGCGAAAATATTACATTGAAAGAATCTGCAGCACAGCTGGGTTTTATGGACGAGGAAACCTTCGAACTGCAGATTCGTCCGGAAGATATGGTATAATGATGAGAGTAATCTATTTGCGGATAGATTACTCTTTTTTTGTCGCAATTCTGTAACAGTTAAGTGATATACTGTATTTATAATCCCATCTTAAAAAAATCTTAAAGATTTAGCTACTTTCTTTTTAAGAAGATTTTTGTTATACTTTCTTCGGAGGTAAGGATATGAGCCGAATTTTGATTTGTGATGACGAAAAGGATATCGTATCTGCTCTGAAGATCTATCTGACGGCAGAAGGATTTGAAACGGTGGAGGCTTATTCCGGGGACGAAGCCCTGGAAAAAGTAAGCCAAGCAAAAGTTGATCTGGTGCTGATGGACGTGATGATGCCGGGCATGGACGGACTTTCCGCTACGGTAAAACTGCGGGAAACGTCCAACGTTCCGGTCATCTTGCTGACGGCAAAAAGCGAAGACACGGACAAGATATTAGGATTGAATTTAGGGGCGGACGACTATATTACAAAGCCCTT
>JAZNDV010000210.1:0-2769 GCA_045588285.1 Eubacteriales bacterium | reverse complement strand
ATTTCCGTTTTCCCCGGCGAATGAAATTCGCCGGCCTTAGCTTTTTTCTTTGGTTCTTTCTTTTTTCTCCCGAAAAAAGAAAGAACACCCTTCGTCTTCTCACTCAATCTTTCTCTGCTTCCGAGAGAATGATTTTATAAGATTTGCGGTCGGTCTTCCGCAGGATCCGCAACTGATGAATCATAAATTTCATCAGATCCCCCTCGTTGACCGATTGGAAGACCTGCTCCGTTTCCCGATAAGGGATATCGTAGGCATTGCAGATTTTCAGAAGGCTGTCGGGGGACGGGGTGACCGGATTTCCGGTACGGGGATCATAATCCTTTTCGATGGCAGAGAGATAGGTATGAGAAATTCCGATATTCGCCGCCGCTTCCCGTAACGACCAACCCTTTTCCATACGTGCTTCAAAAATGCGTTCTCCGAAGGATTTCATATCAGTCCTCCCGGTGTTGATCGAGATTTTTCAAAAAAGATCTCCGATAAATGGGGGCAATGCCGTATTCCAAAATCTTACGGTAGTGTTCCTTGGTAGGATATCCCTTGTGCTTTTCCAGTTCGTATTGAGGATATTGCAACGCCAATTCCTTCATCATCCGGTCCCGGGAGACCTTTGCGATCACCGAGGCGGCAGAAATGGAAGGGCATTTGGCATCGCCTTTTACCACCGCAAGGGCAGGAACGGTCAATCCTTTGGGGATTCGGTTCCCGTCCACCAAAGCAAAGGAAGGTCGTTGTTTCAAGGCTTCCACTGCCCGGCACATGGCAAGGTAGGTGGCGTTCAGAATATTATAAGCGTCGATCTCTTCGGGGGTGGCGATTCCCATACCCCAACAGCAGGAAGCCGTAATTTCTTCGTACAGTTTTTCCCGCTTGGTTTCGGACAGTTTTTTGGAATCGTTCAGACCGGAAACGTCAAAACCGTCGGGCAAGATCACAGCACCGGCAACCACCGGTCCGCACAAAGGACCTCTGCCCGCCTCGTCAATGCCGCAAAGTCCGGGATATTCCGTCCGATAGGGCAATTCAAATTCCCAGGTCATTCTTCCGTCTCCCCAGTGTTTTGTTCGGGACGCTCCAAGGTGACCCGGCCGATCTTCGCCCCCCGGAATTCGTCCAGCAGGGTGATGGCGGTACGTTCCTCGTCCACCGCGCCGCCGCTGACCACGAAGCCCCGTTTTCTGCCGATCTGCAAAAACAGATCGTAGGCTTTCGGCTCTAATTCCGCCAATTTATAGCGGGCTTTCAATTCTTCAGGGTAATATTTGGCAAGCATCGCCACCAAGATCAGGGACAACCCTTCCAAATCGAGAATGGTGTCTTTGATAGCACCGGTAATTGCCAGCAACGCCGCGTCAGACTGATTTTCCAACTTAGGCCACAAAATACCGGGGGTATCCAAAAGGTCGATGCCTTCTGCCAAAGGAACCCATTGCTTTTTCTGAGTCACTCCGGGCCGGTCTTGGGCTTCGGCACGGCGGGCTCCGCAAAGATTATTGATAAAAGTAGATTTTCCCACGTTGGGAATTCCCAGGATCATAACCCGGGCGGTACGGGCAACGATCCCCCGCTTTTTGTCCCGTTCTGCCTTTTCCCGGTATGCCTCCCGGATCGCATTCAGCACCGGCTTACGGTCGTCTTTGCTGCGGCTATTCCCCAAAAGAACGGTATAGCCCAAGTTACGGTAATACTCCGCCCATTTTTTGTTTTCGGCGGGGTCCGCCAAATCGCTTTTATTTAAGATTAAAATTTTCGCTTTATTTCCGATCAATTCGGCAATATCGGGATTTTTGGAGGCAGTAGGGATCCGGGCATCGACCAATTCAATGACGATGTCCACGTTTTTCATGGTATCAAGAATGATACGGCGGGTTTTCGCCATATGCCCGGGGTACCAGTTAATATCCATAAATCACACCTCGTTTATTCGCAAAATCCGAAACTGTCCAAGGGCCAGAACCGTAAGATCACTCTGCCCGCCAGCTGCCCGATCTCCACGCAACCCAGATCGGAATACCGGCTGTCGTGGGAAATGGCTCGATTATCTCCCATAACGTACACGCACCCCTCCGGAACGACGATGGGATTTTGGGTGGTATGGGGAATCGTTCCCATGCCTTGTACATAAGGCTCGTCCAACAACTGATCGTCTACAAAAACCTGGTAGGAATTCGGATCAATATATACCTTCTGCCCTTCCACGGCGATGACCCGTTTGATCCAAAGTTCGTTTTCTTCGTCAATTTCGGGACGGAACACCACGATATCCCCCTGTTCGGGAGAGTAAAACAGATCGGAGATAATGTAGCGGTCGCCGCCGTACATGGTGGGAACCATGGAAGTCCCTTCCACTACCCCCGTTCGGCAAATGAGGGTCAATACCAAAATAGCCGCCACCAACGCCCCTACGATGACCTCCACGAATTCCACCAAGGGAGAAACGGAACTCCCGGGCTTTTTCTCCGATTTTTTTTCAGAGATCTCCGGAGAGGAACCTTCCTCTTCTAAGCTCTGTCTGTTCCATTTGGGGATCAAATCGACCGGCGTATCGTATTCTTCGGGGGAACTCTGCTCTTCCAGAAAAACAACCGGCGGAAGATCTTCGGAAGGAACCGATTCCGCAAAGGTGATCTCCGGCAGGGAAACAGAGACTTCTTCCGCTTCCTGAGGCGAAATCTCAAACGAATCGGCAGACGAATCTTCCGATTCTTCGTTGCCCCACAAAGGGATCTGCATTTCCGGCTCTGAAACGTCTCTCTCCTGCAAAGG
>JAZNDV010000209.1:0-3014 GCA_045588285.1 Eubacteriales bacterium | reverse complement strand
TCCATGGAGGAGGTCTATACCTTTGCCCGCGAAATTCTGGTGGCGAAGATTACCGAGGAGGATATCCTGGCAGGGAAAATCGTCACCGAGGGAAGCGAACTGCAAAAGGTCGTTTCCTGCCTTGGCGAGCTTGCTCCCGAGGACGGAGACCCCTTTGAAAAAACAAAAAAATGAGCTGCAAATAGCAGCTCATTTTTTTAATTGTACAACGAAAACCACCAGCAATGCTGGTGGTTCCAAAAAGCTTTACCTATGCGTTGAAAAAATAATCCTCCTTTTGTAAACTAAAAGCAGGTTCGCCAACCGCCAAAAGAACAAAAGGAGGAATCAAGCCGTGAAACTTGATAATGAAAGTTTAGCACACACAAAATGGAATTGCAAGTATCACATCGTATTTGCACCGAAATACAGAAGACAGGTGATATACGGAAAGATCAAGCAAGACATAGGACAAATGTTGAGGAAATTATGCGAATATAAACAAGTCGAGATATTGGAGGCAGAAGCGTGTAAAGATCACATACATATGTTAGTATCAATTCCGCCGAAATATAGTGTAGCCCAGATAATGGGTTACTTAAAAGGAAAAAGTAGTTTGATGATATTTGAGAAATATGCAAATATGAAGTACAAATATGGGAACAGACACTTTTGGTGCAGGGGCTATTATGTAGATACGGTTGGGAGAAATAAAAAGGCGATAGAACAGTATATAAGAAACCAACTACAAGAAGACCACGCATATGAACAGTTGAGCATAAAAGAGTATATAGACCCGTTTACGGGTGAGCCGGTAAAAGAAGGCAAATAATAAAGCCCCTTTAGGGGCAAGCCGGTGAAAAATTCGCGGTTGGCGAATCTTTCGGCGAGCCTATAGGCTCTGCCGGCATCATGCCCTAAGGGGGCTTGTGCAAGCCACCGGCACGGCCGGTGGTTATGACTCGTTTTCCCTTGCATTTTCCTTGATGGGATGGTACAATAAATCCGAGAACGGAATCGTGCCGAATTTCTCAAGAAAAAACACGTTAGGGAGTCACACCGATGAAAAAGAAAATCCTGTCTCTGGTTCTGGCATTGGCAATGGTACTACCCCTCGTACCCGCCTTCGAATTCCCTTTGCTTCCCCTGCCCGTTTATGCAACGGAGAATAATAATCAGGAGGTTATGCTTCTCGGTGAAGTCAAGACCGGTACCCTTTCGTACGGTGAGAAAAGTGTGACCTACCGCTTCACCCCCACGGAGAGCGGTTGGTATCATCTGCGGGATTCCACGCCCGAGGAACGTTATTTTCACTTTGAAAGCGACGTTCCGGCGGAACAGACTGTGACTTCCAGCGCGGGCGAGATGTACCAACTGATGGCAAACACCACCTATTCGTTTCAGGTCGTGGGCTTTTCTAGGCCGGATCCCGAGGATTTCTCCGTCAAAATGGTGAAAACGGTAAAGCCTGATTCGATTGATTCTATGAGTGCCGATGTTGCGGATTTGAACGAGAAATCTTGGGCTTATGCTTGTTTTGCGCCTCTCGAATCCTTTGACTATCTCTTGACCGTGTCCTGCGCGGATCCCTCCGTTTCGTTTCCCGGAGACGTTGGTTATTACAGCTGTACAAGCTACGATGACGAAACCGTTCATCAGCATTGCATTAAAATCCCTTATTGCGGATCAAAGGTGGGACGGTATTCTTTGAACGTGACATCCGCCAGTGGCTTGCGTGAACAGCTTCCCGTTCGCATCGTTGATCCCGCCGTTAACACCGTGAAAAATGGTGAAACGAAGGAGTTTGAACTGGTAAATCTCAACGACAGAACCCGCTATTACTATAGCGCTCAGGAATCGGGGTATATCCAAGTTTCCCTGCGTTCCGATGATCCCCGATGTGATGGCTTTTCGATGTCCTTTTACGAAGAAGAAGAAAGTTATCGGCGTCAAGAGTCTCTTTCCGGGCATTTTTCTGTGTTTAAGGTTGAAGCGGGAAAGCGCTATTGTATCGAGCCTTATACCTTTGATAGAGTTGATTCATCACCGGATTCTTCTCCGATTTCCTTTTCTCTTTCCGTGGAAAAATGCACCGAGGAGTCTTATCTGTTTGCAGATTTTGATTCGGAGGAATTCTATTGGACTCCTGATCAGTTCGATGTGTTAACTTACTGTTTCAACGTACAGTGGTTTGATTTGGCTACCTACGATCGCGTTGAAAAGTGGATCTCTTCCAACGAGGACGTGGTAAAGATTACGGAAACCGAGCGGGTGAACGAAAGGAATGGCGTCACCTTACGAGCCAATTTCATCGTGCTCAAGGAAGGCACTTCCGATTTGACCGTAACCTTGGACAACGGCGTTTCCTTCAGCAGGACGGTTACCGTCAAAAGTCCCCGGAACTTGCAGCTCGATCAGTCCTTGACGGGAAAAAAGTATTCTTTGGAAACATTTGAATTTGCCCCCGAGAAAAGCGGCTATTATCTTTTAGAGCTTACGTGTGACAACCCCGGAGAAGTTGCAAGGCTTGAATTGTTTTGTGAGCGTGATGGGGAATTGACCATGGACTACTTCTTTTACGGCGAAGAATGCAAAAAAATTCAAAGCGTATTTGTATTTGATGCGGAATGGGACGATGCAATTTATATTTCCGCAGTTTCTTTTGATGCGGAATATACGATTACGGTAAAAAAAGAAGTCCCTTCCATCCCGCTGAATACGCCGCATACCCTTACAGGCTACAATAATTTATATATCGTCCCGTTTACACCCGACCAAGCGGGGTACTACGAAATTGAAACGACCAGCATTGATGAGAATGGGGAAAACGATGGTCTTTCTACAGTAACTTACGTATCGATCTTTTCCGGCTGTGAAAGTGTTGATAATTGGTCGCAATTTCCGGGAGATACTTGCTCCGGGGTGTATTACGCTACGCCGGAGGATGTCTTGGCGATTTGGATTCAAAAGCCCAGAAACCCTGATGCGGTTGTTACCGTAAAGAGTCCTACCTTCCTGCAGGAAAACGTGTCAGT
>JAZNDV010000208.1:0-6354 GCA_045588285.1 Eubacteriales bacterium | reverse complement strand
TCTCCCGGTTTCTATGCTCCAATCGGGGCAATGCCGGCGTGCTTTCGCCTGCGACGTGAATGAAGGGCCTCTTCTCCGAGCGCGCTCTGCCGTGGAAAAGTACGGTCTTTCGGAGCGGATTTTTTTGGTTCGAAGTGACGGGCTCCGTGCTGTTCCCCAGGAATACGACGCTCTCGTCATCGCCGGTATGGGGGGGGATCTGATCGCCCGGATCCTCTGCGAATGTCCCCCTCTTTGCGCCGAAAAAATCATTTTACAGCCCATGACAAAGCCGGAAGTTCTTCGCCGTTTTTTGTTTCGTCACGGATATTCTATCCTTCGTGAACGGGCGGTGACGGAAGGGGAGAAGCGTTATATTCTTCTCTCAGTCTCAAGGACTCCGACGGAGTCCTTCTCCGATGCCGATTGCTACGTCCCGCAACGTTTGGACTGTACGCTTGATGCGTTAGATTATATTGAAAAACTGCTTTCTTCCCATCAGAAGCGTCTTTTGGGATTGCGCAGGGCAGAACAGCCCGATCCCGCCGCCATCGCTTTTGAAGAAACGCTGTTTGAACGGCTGAACGCCTTATGGCACACTTATTCAAGGAGATTACACGATGAAACTCATTGATCTTGTTTCGGTTCTTGACCGCCGTGCCCCCTTTTCCACGGCTCTTTCCTTTGATAATGCCGGAATTCTTTGCGGAGACCCGAACCGGGAGATTCGCAAGGTTATGCTTTCTTTGGACGTTACCTATTCCGTCATCTACGAAGCTGAGGCGCAGAAGGTAGACCTGATCTTGACTCATCACCCTGCCCTTTTTACGGCGCAGAAGGCCTTTTCTCCCGCCGACCGCGTCTACCGCCTGATCGAAAAGGGAATTGCTGCCGTCGCCGCCCATACCAATCTGGATATGGCGGAGGGGGGCGTTAACGACGTTTTAGCAAAGGCGGCGTGGCTGAATGAGATCGAACCGTGGTCCGGAGACGACCCTTCTTTCGTCAGCCGAAAAGGAGTTTTATCTGCTGAAATGCCTTTGTCGGAATATGCGGCAAAACTCAAGGAGACTCTTCACGCAAACAATCTGCGTTACGCCGACGGAGGACGACCGGTCCGTAAGGTCGCTCTTTGCAGTGGTTCCGGAGGGGATATGTGGGAGTCTCTCGTGGGGACGGATATCGACACCCTTTTGACCGGAGAAGCAAAATACCATCACTTCCTTGAAGCAGCCCAAGCAGGGATTAATCTCATCGAGGCAGGACATTTTTCCACGGAAGTCCTTGTCCTTCCGGTTCTGGAACAATGGCTGAACGAAGCTGATCCCGATCTGGAGATCGTCTACTCTTCTTTTGATGATCCCGTACTTTCTGTGTGACCCGGAGGATTCTTAGTTTCTATGCCTATTGACGGAATTATGCTCCACGCTCTGCGGGACGAATTATCAGAACACTCTGGGGCGCGTTTGGATCGCATTACTCAGCCGGAGCGGGACGAAGTGGTTTTGTATTTTTATTCCAAAGGTGAAAATCGTCGCTTGCTCTTGTCTGCAAACGCCGCTTCCCCCCGGGTACAATGGATCGGATACCCTAAGGAAAATCCAGCTTACGCCCCCAATTTTTGCATGTTATTGCGAAAACACCTTGCTTCTGCCCGCTTCATCGAGGCGGTGCAACCGGGGTTGGAACGGGTTTTGATCCTGCGGTTCGATTGCAAAAACGATTTCTATGAAGCGGTAGAAAAACGCCTGATTATCGAGATCATGGGGCGGGCAAGTAATTTGATCTTAACCGACGGAAACGGAAAAATTTTCGATGCTCTCCGGCAGGTGGATCTTTCTTCCTCTTCTCCCCGCCGGATCCTTCCCGGGGTCACTTACGAACTGCCCCCATCGCAGAATAAAATTTCCATTCTTGATGATTTTACGTTTCCGATTCCCAATGGAGAGGAACGATCCGACCGCTTTTTAACCACTCATTTTGAAGGATTTTCCCCCCTGTTGTCCCGGGAGCTTTCCTATCAGGTTTTCGGCGTTTGTGATGCCGATCTGTCGTTGCAGCCTCGATCCGGCGTTAAAGCTCTTTCGGAAGCGGTAGAAAAGCTAAAGGAAAAAATTCTTTCCAAATCATACGCTCCCGTCGTCTTGAAAGGGGAGACCCCGAAAGATTTTTATTGTTTTCCTATTTTACAGTATGAGAACGCCGTTTCTTGTCAGCCGTACGGTACTTGTTCTGCCGCTATGGATGCCTATTATTCCGAAAAAGATACGGTAGAGCATATCCGCCGCCATTCTGCGGATATATCCAAATTGATCTCCACCGCCATTGCCCGCCTGTCCCGGAAAATTGACGCTCAGCGTGCTGAATTGGCGGACAGCGCACGGGCAGAGGAATTCAAAATCTTCGGCGATCTGATCCTTTCCAATTTGTATATGTTCAAAGGGCACGAATCTTCCGTGGTGCTCTCCGACTATTCCCAAGATCCCCCGGCAGACGTAAAGATTCCCCTCGACCCTTCTCTGTCTGCCAGCCGGAATGCTCAGATCTATTACAAAAAGTATAAAAAGGCGCAAACGGCAAAGAATGTCCTTAAAGAACAGATTGACTTTGCCGTTGCCGAATTGGATTATCTGAACTCCGTTTCCGATGCCCTTGCCAGAGCTTCCGGATTAGCGGAATTGACTGATCTTCGCCGGGAATTGGCAGAACAGGGGTATCTGCGGAAATCCGTTTCCAAAAAGCAAAGCAAAGACCGGGAGCAATCCAAGCCCCTCCGCTTCACCACTTCCGACGGTTTTACCGTGTTGTGCGGACGGAACAATCTGCAGAACGACACCTTGACTCTGCGTATTGCAGACCGCCGGGATCTCTGGTTTCACGTCAAGAATTCTCCCGGAAGCCATACGATTCTCGTTCTGGACGGAAAATCCCCCACCAACGAGGCAATGACTGAAGCCGCGGTCATCGCTGCCACCAACAGCAGTCTTCGGGAGGGCGATAATGTCGCCGTGGATTACACGGAAATCCGAAATATCCGCAAGCCTTCCGGGGCAAAGCCGGGTATGGTGGTCTACGAAACCTATCACACCGCCTATGTTGACCCCGACACGGAATTGTGCAAACGGCTGAAAAACAAGAATTGCGATTAAAGAAAACAAAAGAAAAACGAAGAAAACGAAAGAAAAACGAAGTTCAGAATGTGTAAATTAAAAAAATCGAAAAAAACTATTGACAAATTCCTCCTCTTGTGATATAATGGTCAAGTTGAAAAAAATACCATTCTGACATAGAATGATTACGGAGGATGCTAGTCATGGCAACATTTATGGCGAAAGCGACCGAAATGGATCGCAAATGGTACATCGTCGACGCTGCAAACAAGCCCTTGGGCCGCGTTGCTAGCGAAGTGGCGAAAATCCTGAAGGGCAAACATAAGCCCACCTACACCCCTCACGTTGATTGCGGCGATCACGTTATCGTCCTCAACGCCGAAAAAGTGATTCTCACCGGCAAAAAGCTGACCGATAAATATTATCGTCATCACACCGGTTGGGTCGGCGGTCTGAAGGAAGTTCAGTACGCTACCCTGATGAAAGAAAACCCCGAATTCGCTTTTGAACGCGCCGTTAAGGGTATGCTTCCCGCTACCACCATCGGACGGAATGCAATGACTCGTTTGAGAGTTTACCGCGGCAGCGAACACAAGCATCAGGCACAAAAGCCCGAAGTTTATAATCTTGACTGATTAGGGGGATAATGAGAATGTATACTTCCAAGAAAGAGTACCAGTACGGTACCGGTAGAAGAAAGAAGTCCGTTGCCAGCGTCCGCGTTTACGAAGGTACCGGCAAAATCACCATCAACGGCAGAGACATCGACGACTACTTCGGTCTCGAAACTCTGAAACTCATCGTTCGTCAGCCCATGGCTCTCACTGAAACCATCGGCAAATTTGACCTCGTCGTCAAGGTTGTCGGCGGCGGCGTTTCCGGTCAGGCAGGTGCGATCCGTCACGGTCTTGCCCGGGCTATGGTCAAGATCGACGCAGAAGCTTATAAGGCTACCCTCAAAAAAGCCGGTCTTCTCACCCGCGATCCTCGTATGAAGGAAAGAAAAAAGTACGGCTTGAAGGCTGCCCGCCGCGCACCTCAGTTCTCCAAGCGCTGATTACTCCCGCAGAGGGTTTGGTATCGTAAGATACCGTCTGCAATGTATCGGGATCATGCCACCGATCTTCGGTACGTATACATAGTAATTGGGTTGGACCAAGCCCTTCGACCTGGTTGCAATGATTATACCCCTGTCCGTGTCGGTTTCCGGCAGGCAGGTTCATATAGATCGTGACAAAACAATTACTATGGTGGTGTTTCAATGAAAATAATTCCCGAAAACGTTCGTTGGCGAACCGTTCTGTCCGATCGGAGAGTGTTGATCTCTCTCGTGTCGTTGACGGTGACGGTGGTTTTGACGTTGGTCTGCGGCATCGTGATGCTCGCGGCTGAACAGAATTCCGACGCCTCCGAAGGTTTACTCGGACAGATCACCTCATTTTCCAATGACGAAACTCCGGAAGAGATCGTCGTCAGCGGAAACAACTCTTATCTCGTCCATCTGAAAGTCGACGGCAAAGAGTACACTCATTGCTACGACAGGGAAGACGATCAGACCGTTCTTGACCTTCTTTACCGCAACGACATTTATCTCAATGCAGAAGATACCGTCAATTACGACCTGTCCGTGGAGTTGGAGCCTGATATGTCCGTCGAAGTAGGTCGCGTGACCTACCAGGAAGTTACCGAACGTGAATCCATCCCATACAAAACCCAGCAGATTCTCATGAGTTTTTCTCTCTCTCCCACGCTGCCTTCTTCTCTCAAGGAAAAATATTCTACCCGGTTGAAGAATACGGCTGGAGCCCCCGGGATCCGTGAAATCACCTATAGGAAAAAATTGGTGAACGGCGAAGTCGTCGAAACGACCAAGCTTTCTTCCAAGGTGGTTCAGGAACCGAAAAATGCTGTGGTCTATGTTGATGCGTCCCATCTTTTGAATTTGGGCGGCGGTGCTCCTACCAATTATATCAAAAAGTTGGATTGTGAGTTTACTGCGTATTCTTATGACGATCACGGTCCTTCCTACACTTTTTCCGGTGAAAAAGCCAGAGTCGGCTACGTTGCAGTAGATCGAAGTGTCATTCCGTTGCACTCTTATCTCTACGTCGTGCTGGATAACGGCTTTATCTACGGCTATTGTTATGCCAAAGACACCGGCGGTGCAATCAAGGGCAATATCGTTGACCTGTTCCTTCCCTCCGATACCGACTGCGTTTATTTCGGCCGTCGGCAGGGGACGGTATACGTCATCAGTTCCGGCTCTTGAATCAAATGCAAACGAAAATCCAAGGATCGTGCGATCCTTGGATTTTTTTCAAAAAGGAGAATTCTATGTCCCTGATCCGAACCCACACCAAAACCTTTACCGACGGCGTTGTCACCCTGCGCCCCATGACCGATGAAGATCTTCCCCTGTTGGCAAAATGGAATTCCGATCCCGACGTTCTTCATTTCAGCGAGGGTGACGTGGATCCATATACGGAAGAAGAAGTGGCTTCTATCTACGCCTCACTCTCTCAAAAAGCCGATTGTTTTATGATTTCTGTTGAAGACAGGGAAATTGGGGAATGCCGCTTGCAACCCATAAAATCACCCTTTCCGGAACCCTTAGGCAGTTCCACCGATTGCCGCCGGCTGGACATTATGATCGGAGAACCGGAGTTTTGGGGTAAAACCTACGGCAGCCGTGCCATTGGACTTTTGTGCCGCTTTTCCTTTGAAAATACGTCCTGTTCCCATTTATTTGCCTACGGTATTTTCGATTATAACGAGCGCGCCAAAAAAGCTTTGGAACGCAACGGATTCAAGATCTATGAAACCCTTCCTTCCGACGGCGACCTTCCCGGTGAGATCACCATGTTCAAAGGAAGCGTCAATAAAATCTTTTAATTATAAATAAACTGCCTCGCATTTTATATTCCGCCGTTTTCGTTATCGCTGTTGCTTTGTTTTTTTTATTTATTGCTTTCCTCTTGTAATTACATTCTGATTATGTTATAATGTTATTGTAGATTATTGTCTTTTGGAGAGGTGCGTTGTGGCGGAATGTTATGCAGGGTTTTTACCCTCCCAAGAATTGCTGTTTTCGAATCTATGTTATTCTAACATTTTAGGAATCATGGATTCTCCCGGGTTTGCCTGCCGAAATCATGTAGAAGACAATCATGTTTTGATCTACATAAATAAAGGAACATTGGTTTGTGAGCAGAACGACTTTGTCCGCGTGTTAAACGCAGGAGATTATATTCTTCTTGATAAAAAA
>JAZNDV010000207.1:0-6034 GCA_045588285.1 Eubacteriales bacterium | reverse complement strand
GGCAATGGTGACCACAAGCGCCTGTTCCGCCCGGTCGGATTTCGTCAAGATCAGATTCAAAACCGCTACGATCATTCCGACGGCGGCGATCTGAAATAAAATATCCGTATCCATCGTATCCTCCGTTAAATCAACATCAACACCAAGACCGCTCCGAGGGAACACCCTAAAACGATTGCTGGTCTTCCGTTTTTTTCCATAGTATTCCGCGCCTTTTTCTCCGCTTCGCAAAAAGCGGATTCCGCAAGCATCAGACGGTTTTCCTGTTCGGAAAGATCTCCTTGACCGAGAGCATAAAAAAGATGGTTCGCGGCACTCCACTCTTCCTCGGTAAAGAACATTTCCGCATTGCAGGAACGCTTTGATCTTTCATAGGAAGCAATCAGATCGAAGGGTTCTTCAAGCTCCATTTCCCGAAGCAGGGGAAGATCGGACGGGCATTGTTCCGCCGATAAGATCCGATGTAGCGGGGCGCAGGAACATCGGATCTCTCGGCGCAGATAACGGATCAGATCCTGCATCTGCCGAATCTGACGGTGACGGGCAGATAAATCAAGAACGTAGATTCCTCCGCACCCCGCACAAAGCAGAAAAACCAGAATCAACATGAGACATTTCAACACACAGATCTTCCCTTTCCTTAACATCGCAAACCGAACCGATCCGAACCGAATCCAAAAAGACGGCAACGTCAATCCCTCCAGCGAGGAACAACTCCCGAACGGGGGGACGCTGCATCAATTCCTCCGCCGAATAGGCGTGGGCAGAAACCAACAGCGACACCCCGCTTCGCAATCCGTCCAACATCGCGGAGACCTCGGCGGCAGAACCGATCTCATCACAAACGATGACCTTCGGAGAAAGGGTTCTTAAGGCTTGCAGGATCCCCACGGATTTTGGATATCCGCGAAGAACGTCGCAGCCAACGGGAGTGGGGCGGGAGGAGGGAAACAGTTCTTCCCTCTCGTCAATGACCGCCACTTGGACGTCATTCGATAATTCCTTGGCAACGGCGCGCAAAACCGTGGTTTTTCCGCTGCAGGGAGGTCCTAACAGCATTAAATTCCGAATTCTTCCGCCGACATGGATCAGAGGAAGAATTGATTGGAGAGACACGTCATATTCCCGGGCGATCCGAAAAGACAATCCGCAAATATCCCGGACTCCTTCCACAGTACCCTTTTCTCCCAAAACTGCGGTGCCGATAATTCCCACCCGATGTCCCCCCGGAATGGTAACGAAACCGGCGCGGATCTCATTGCGGTGCGTATAGGCAGACGAGGCACAGATCTTCCGAAATACGGATTCGATCTCCCCTTTCGTATGTAGGGTCTCCGGACAAATTTTACGTCCCGCATCCGTATATAAGATCGTGGGATTATCCCATTTGATGCGGATTTCCCGAAGGTTCTTCTGTTCTGTCTCGGACAGAGAGCGAACAGCCTGTGCGGTTTTTTCCGGAAGATAAGGGAGCACTTCCTCCAGAATCTGATCCATAATTCACAAATCCCTTTCCAACGTTTCTATTTCAGTTTATGCGCCCCGGACAGGTTTAGAACAAAAAAAAATGAACCCGGGAATTCCGGGTTCGGATCAAGACGCTTATTTCATCTTCGGTTTGAAGATCAAAGACGCCAATAACGAAAAGACGATGGCAGCGGTGATTCCGGCGGCGGTGGAGGTCAAGCCTCCGGTCAAAATGCCGAGAAATCCTTTTTCAGCAATGGCTTTGCGTACCCCCTCCGCCAAAAGATGACCGAAGCCGGTCAAGGGGACGCTTGCACCGGAATGAGCATAATTCAATAACGGTTCGTAAACTCCGATTGCAGATAAAAACACGCCAAAAACCACGTATCCCACGAGAATTCGGGCTGGGGTCAGACGGGTTCGTTCAATCAAAATCTGACCGACGACGCAAAAAAGACCGCCAACCAAAAAAGACATCAGATAATTCATGAATTCACCTCACAGTGCGGTTAATTCCACAAGATGTGCAATGCCGGGCACGGATTCGCCCTGCATCATACTGGTGGGGCTCATCAAAGCTCCCGTTCCCATCACCAAAACTTTTTTCCATTTTTTATTCATCATTTGAGGCAACACGTATCCGCACAATACGGACGCCACGCAACCGCACCCGGAACCGCCGGAATGAACGTCCTGGCGTTTGGGATCAAAAATAAGACAGCCGCTGTCTTTATAGTTTTCACCAAGAATAATATGATCGGTCTTGAGCAATTCGGCAAGCAATACGGAACCGATTCTTCCCAGATCTCCGGATAAAATCAAATCGTAATCGTCGGGACCCGTGGCAGTATCGTCAAAAAACCGTTTTAACGTCAATGCGGCGGCAGGTGCCATCGCCGCCCCCATATTTGCCATATCGGTGATGTTCATATCAACGATCGCTCCTGGGCAAATCCGACGGATCTTTACACCGTCCCCCGAAGACGCAACCACGGCGCACCCGGCACCGGTGACGGTCCATTGGGAAGATTGAGGACGGAATCCGCCGTATTCCAAGGGAAAGCGGTATTGCCGTTCAGAAGAGCAGAAATGAGAACTGGTAACGGCGGCACAACGGTCGGCAAAGCCGCCGTCGATAGCCATAGAAGAGAGAATCAACCCTTCCACCATTGTCGAACACGCGCCGTACAAGCCGAAAAACTGTACGCCGCTATCACGAAGGCTGTAATTAGAACTAATACATTGATTGAGAAGATCGCCCGCGAACACAAAGTCAAGATCTTTTTCAGATATTTTGGCTTTTTCAAACGCATACTTCATCGCCTCCTTTTGAAGAAAACTTTCCGCTTTCTCAAAACTGTCTTCCCCGCAGTATTCATCGTCCTGCCAATGATCGAAATGATCCCCTAACGGACCTTCTTTTTCCTTTTTTCCAACCGTTGCGGCAGAAGAAAGAATAACGGCAGGGGTCTTCAATTCAAAAGTTCCGCTCCCCAATTTTTTCCGGCTCACATTACCACTCCGATCTGATACAAAATATAATAGATCAATCCGTAAAGAGTCGATGCGGCAACGCCGTATGCAATGACCGATCCTGCTACGGAAAAGATCTTCGGACCGATTCCCAAAACCATGCCTTCCACCCGGAATTCCATAACGGGCGACGACATCGCGTTGGCAAAACCGGTGATAGGCACCAGCGTTCCGGCGCCTCCGATCCGGGCAATGTTATCGTAAACGCCAAACCCGGTAAGCAATATACTGCAAAAGATCAACGTGACCGATTCCATGGCAGACGCAACAGTTTCCTCGAAACCGAAAAAAAGATAGATTTCCTTAAAAACTTCTCCCAAAAGACAAATGGTTCCGCCAATCAAAAAAGCGCCGAGACAACCCTTCCACAACGGTTTTTTTGGCGTATGTTTCCATACTAATCGTTGATAATCTTCCGAACGCATAATCTGCCTCCCTTTCTTCAAGGGATATTTTGACCGAAGCAGGGCGGAATATGCAAAAAAAAACGTCCGGTCAAAAGACCGGACTTAAAAATATTTTTTCAACTTTACGTTTCGTTTATCTCAATCCCGTTTGCATTAAGCCATCTTTCGTTCCGCATCAGCGCTGCCGCGGCCGCCAGAATAGAGAAGGCAAGGATTTTTTGACAAACCGTTGATAGACTCAAAGGCAATCAGTGAATCACACGGACACGAATGACACCTTCCAAAGATTTCATGGCTTCGACGGTGTGTTCGGAAACGTGGGTATTGGTGTCGATGATGGTATAGGCGTAATTGCCCTTGCTCTTATTCAGCAGATTTTCGATATTGACCCCTTCGGTAGCGAGGAGCGCCGTCATTTGGGCGATCATGTTCTGCTGATTCAAGTGGTGAATGGCGATCCGCATCGCACCGGCACGGGGGCAGGAGCAAGCGGGGTAGTTAACGCTGTTGACGATATTACCGTTTTCGATATAATCCACCAACTGCTTGGCTGCCATAACGGCGCAGTTATCTTCCGCTTCGGGGGTAGAAGCACCAAGGTGGGGAATACAGACGATGTTTTCTTCGCCGATGAGAGCATCGTTGGGGAAATCGGTAACGTAGCGGGAGACCTTGCCGGACTTCGTCGCGGCGAGAATGGCGGAATTATCGACCAATTCCCCCCGGGCGGCGTTGATAATGACCACTCCGTCCTTCATCTTGGCGATCATATCATCGTTGATAAACCCTTTGTTATCCTTCAAGAGGGGGACATGAAGGGTGATATAATCGGAAGATTTAATCAGCGTATCCAAATCGTTGACCCGAACTACGTGGCGGGACATAGACAATGCACTTTCCACAGACAAGAAGGGATCGTAACCGACGACTTCCATACCGAGGGCGATGGCAGCGTTGGCGACACGGGCACCTATGGCGCCCAAACCGATGATTCCGAGAGTTTTTCCGGTAATTTCGGGGCCGACAAATTGACCCTTGCCTTTTTCGACCAACTTTCCGACCTCGTCTCCTTTGCCCTTCAGGGTCTTGACCCAATCCATAGAGTCGGCAATTTTACGGGAACCGAGAAGTAACGCCGCCATAACCAATTCCTTTACGGCATTGGCGTTGGCACCGGGGGTATTAAATACCACGACACCCTGCTCCGCATATTTGTCGCAGGGAATGTTGTTGGTGCCGGCACCGGCACGGGCAACGGCGACCACGTCGGCGGGAAGATCGTATTCGTGCATATTGAAAGAACGAAGCATAATCCCAATGGGATTTGTAACATCGTTTCCTACGGCATAAGTACCGTCAAACGCAACGTCAGCTTTGGGGCTGATGGCGTTAAGGGTAAGAATATTTTTCATGGTTTATTTATTCTCCATTTCAAATTTCTTCATAAATTCGATGAGGGCTTTGACTCCGTCCACGGGCATGGAATTATAAATGGAAGCCCGCATACCGCCTACAAGACGATGTCCTTTCAGAGAAACCAGACCGGCGGCGGCGGCTTCTTTGACGAATTTGGCGTCCATTTCTTCCGAACCGGTGACGAAGGGAACGTTCATAATGGAACGGTCTTTCACTTCGACGGGATTGGTATAGAAGGAGGAATTGTCAATAAAATCATAAAGAAGACCGGCTTTATATTCGTTGATCTTCTGCATTTCCGCAACGCCGCCCATCTTTTTCAGCCAGCGGAACATCAGCATCGACATGTAAATGCCATAGCAGGGGGGCGTATTATACAAACTGTTTTCCTTCGCCTGAACGGAATATTTCAGCATGGTGGGGCAACAAGCCAAAGGCTCTTGGTCGTCCACCAAATCCTTGCGTACGATGACTAAAGTCACGCCGGCAGGAGCAATATTTTTCTGCGCACCGGCGTAAATGACGCCGAATTTGGAAACGTCCACGGGTTCGCTGAGAATATTGGAACTCATATCCGCAACCAAGCAATCCACTTCGGGGAACTTGGTATATTTCGTTCCGAAGATGGTGTTGTTGGACGTGATGTGAACGTAGTCGATGTTATCGCGGAAGGTGATTTTATCTACATCGGGAATGTAGGTAAAGTTTTTGTCCTTGGAAGAGGCGGCGATTGCAGCATCACCGTAAATTGCAGCCTCTTTTTGGGCCTTCCCCGCAAAGTTACCGGTTACGACGTAATCGGCTTTCTTGTTCTTCATCAGATTCAGGGGAACGGCGGCAAACTGCTGGCTTGCACCGCCCTGAACGAACAGGACGTAATAGTTGTCAGGGATATTCATCAATTCACGGAGCAATGACTGCGCTTCATCGTTCACTGCCTGGAAGGGTTTAGATCGGTGTGACATCTCCACGACGCTCATTCCGGTGCCGTTGTAGTCCAACATTTCTTTTTGGCACTGCTCCAGCACTTCGAGAGGAAGGGTAGAAGGTCCGGCTGCGAAGTTGTAAACTCTCATATCATTTCTCCTTATCTGCCTTTCGGCAATAAAATTTATAAATACACAGACTATATTACACCATTGCGCGGGATTTTTCAATAGGAATGGGAAAAAATTAAAAATTTTGTAAGATTTTTTGCAAAAACTCTTCGC
>JAZNDV010000206.1:0-14677 GCA_045588285.1 Eubacteriales bacterium | reverse complement strand
GACCGGGAACGATGTAGCCGTGGTCGTTGAGACAGTCGTCAAGGGCCGCGCAGTAGACCGGAATATCGGGGTGGTCGTCGTTGATCCGTTGAACTCCTTCAGGGGCGGCGATAATGTTGACGCATTTAATATTTTTTACGCCCTTGTTTTTCAGCAAAGAAATAGCTGCTGAAGCGGAGCCTCCGGTGGCAAGCATGGGATCGAGCAAAAACACGTGTCGATCTTCAATATCCGCAGGTAATTTGCAGTAGTATTCCACCGGTTCCAGCGTTTCCGGATCCCGGTACAACCCGATGTGCCCCACTTTAATGTTCGGAATCAGATTGACCACGCCGTCCACCATGCCCAACCCTGCCCGCAAAATGGGAACTGCGGCAAATTTTTCGTTGGCAAGTACGTGGAGTTTTGCGGTGACAAGAGGTGTTTCTACGTCCACTTCCTTCGTTTCCAAATCCCGGGTGATTTCATAGCAGAGAAGCATAGCAATCTCACTTGCTAACTCCCGGAACTCTTTACAACCGGTGTCAATGCGTCTCATAATGGCAAGTTTGTGCTGAATGAGAGGGTGGTTGGTAACGTTGACGTTCATGACAATTTCTCCTTTATTCTTCAAACATATTGATTCTGCGCAAATGTTTTCCGCCTTCAAAGGGGGTCTTGAGGAATACGTCGATCAACTCTAACGCCAGCCCTTCTCCCAGGACCCGTGCACCGATACACATGACGTTGGTGTTGTTATGAGCCCGGGTGAATTTCGCGGAGAAGCAATCGGAGCAGACGGCGGCACGAATTCCTTTGACCTTATTCGCCGCCATAGACATTCCGATTCCGGTTCCGCAGATCAGGATTCCCAATTCCGCATTTCCATCGTTGATCTCCTTGCAAAGAGCCTTTGCAAAAACCGGATAGTCACAGGATTCCTCGCTGTTCGTTCCGCAATCAATGACGTTGTGCCCTTGATCTGCCAAATATTTTTTGACGTTCTCCTTTAATTTGTATCCGGCATGATCGCATGCAATGACAAGATTCATGATATATTATGTCCTTTCGGTCAATTTATTTTCCCGTTCATTCCGTTCCCGTTCCGCTTGGGGCAGCCGTAGGTAACAAGGTTCTAACCGTTCGGGCGGAAGTAATGCATTTTCCGGCAGATTTGATGCAATTAGTGCCACCGTTTCTGCACGGATAAACGCTCTGTCCGGGGAGGCGCTAATGGCAGATTTTCCCATTTCTTTTGCCGATTTCAATGCAATTTCAGATCCGTCTCCGCAGAAAAGAATGGAATCTTCCACTTCCTGAAGCAGATCGAAAACCGAAATCTGGCGGTCTTCGGAAATGCGCTTTCCGTCTTTGAAATTTGCATTATAAAGCATATTCCGGCGTGCATCTTCTACGGCGCAAACCGTTCCGTCAAATCCGATCCCTTCCGCGAGGGCGTGAAGAGAGGATACCGGTGCACAGGGCGTTTTGTTTTTGTGGGCAAGTCCTTTTGCCGTGGCAACGGCGATTTTGATCCCGGTGAAGGACCCGGGGCCCACCGTAACGCCGATGCGGTCGATATCATCAACGTTTAATCCGGAATCCTGCAAAACTCCTTCGATCATGGGGAGCAGCGTCTGGCTATGAGTCAGTCCCGTATTCAAATATCGGGAAGCAAGAATCTTCCCGTCCTTCATCACACAAGCGGAGCAGGCAAGGGTGGAAGCGTCAAAAGCCAAAATAGTCATACGCAGTCTATTCCTCGATTCGAATGATCCGTTCTTCCGCACCGTTGCCGTATTCAAAATAAATACGAAGGGCATTGTCCGGAAGATATTCTTCCGCGTTTTCGCTCCATTCTACTAAACTGACCGTTCCCGATTCCCCGTCAAAAAACCCGATGGAATAAAGATCGTCGTATCCGGAAAGACGGTACAGGTCGTAGTGATAAACAGGCTTGTCCGCGTCGTAACGGTGGCATAGGGCAAAGGTGGGGCTGGTAACGTCTCCGTTATACCCCAATCCTTGTAAAAAACCCTTTACAAATTCGGTCTTGCCGCATCCCATTTCCCCAAACAGACAGATCATCTCTTGATCTGCAGTTTGAGAAAGGGAACGGCCTAATTCTTTCGTTTCTTCCTCTGAATGACTGTAGAAAATCATTGTTTTTCCTTCGAACGATTCTTTATTTTACCGGAAACGGCTTCTTTGATTTCAGAAAACGTCCATTTCTTTCCCGGAGGATCCCGGTCGGTCTCATCGTCTAACGGCAATCCTTTTTTTACGGTAAGGCGGGCAACTTCTTTCCGGGTCAGCGTGTAAAGCACGGCGCACAAAGGGACGCTTAGAATAAATCCCATAATTCCGAACAATCCGCCGCCGATGGTGATGGAGATCAATACCCAAATGGCAGGAAGTCCTGTAGCATCTCCCGAAATTCTCGGATCGATCAGATTACTGTCAACCTGTTGCAAAACGATGACGAAGATGATGAACCAGAAGCATTGCGTCGGATTGACCAACAGCAACAGGAACGCCGAGGGAATCGCCCCGATAAAGGGCCCGAGCATGGGAATGATGTTTGTCACACCGATGATAAAGCTGATTAACGCCGCATATTCAAAGCCAAAGATCTTCATAAAAAAGAAGCACAGAATCCCCACGACGATCGAGTCGATCATTCGTCCGGAGATATACCCGGAAAGAGTCCGGGCAGTCAGTTTCGAGATCTCACGGATCCGATCTGCCACGTTCTGGGGGAAAAAGGCGTAGATCGTTTTTTTGAACTGCCACTTCAGGTGATTCCGTCCCACCATGATGTAGATGGAAATAATCACGCTGAGAATGGCGTTGGTAAGCCCCCCTGCAATGCTCTTGGTGATGTTAAAGATCTCCGGAAGCCGGTTTTGTAAGGTTTCCGTCACGGTACTGATCAGTGCGGTGATCCATTGCCCCCATTCCGTAAAGTCGAAGGGATCAATATTCTCTTCCAAGAATTCATAGTGGGCGATAATACCGTTTAAGGCGTTTTCTACGTTCTCAATATAGGAACTGATGTTTGCCAAAAGGGTCGTAACGCTTGCGGTAACTTCCGGAATGACGGCGATCAAAAACACTGCGATAAAAGACAAGAGCAGAAGGTACGTTACGGCAACGGAAAAACCGCTGGATAAGGCGTTTTTGTGTTTTGATTTTTTGAAACACCCCAAGAACAGCCGGTGAAACAGAGAAAAAGGCCGGTCGAGGAAAATGGCGATCAATACTCCCGCGATAACGGGGGAGAGTATGGAAATCAGAAGTTCGATTCCCGAAAAGATCGCATCAATTTTAATGACCGCAAGGGCGAATAACGCCGCGATCAAAAGCAGCAGTACGATATTCCGGAACAGTTTCTTATCCATCACAATCCTCCGTGTCGTTTGTCTTGTCGTTTTAATCATTATAACATATCCTACTCATAAAATCTATAGGGTTCATAAAAAATTCGGAAAAAATTGTTGTCGAATACTTTTTCTCCTTATTTCCGAAGGTTTTTCTGAATATTTTGCAATTTTCTGTCAGAAGTACTTGATTTTTCCGTTCAAATTTGTTATAATAATCCTATTACTATCGTCCCGTGGACGAATTGTGCTCATTTGCACACAGGAGGTTCCTATGTCGAACGAAAAAAAGACCTTTTACATCACCACCCCGATCTACTATACTTCGGGACATCTTCACATCGGCAACTCTTATACCACCGTTGCCGCCGATACCATGGCGCGTTATAAACGAATGTGCGGATACGACGTGATGATGCTCACCGGGACCGACGAACACGGTCAAAAGGTGGAACGGAAGGCTCAGGAGGCAGGGAAGACTCCTAAGGAATTTACCGATGAGATCGTTGCGGATATTAAGAATATCTGGGAAGTTCTCGGGATTCAATACGATAAATTCATTCGCACTTCCGATGATTATCACGTTGCCGCCGTGCAGAAGATCTACCAGGAATTGTACGATAAGGGCGAAATTTACAAAAGCGAATACGAAGGGCATTATTGTTCCCCCTGTGAATCCTTTTGGACGGAATCTCAGCTGGTGGACGGAAAATGCCCCGATTGCGGCCGCCCGGTAGAAAAAGCAAAGGAAGAAAGTTATTTCTTCCGTCTTTCCAAATATCAGGATAAACTGATCGAGCTTTTGGAAAATAACCCCGGTCTGTTACAGCCCGAAGCGCGATCCGCAGAAATGATCAACAACTTCCTCAAACCCGGACTGAAAGACCTTTGCGTTTCCCGTACCACCATTAAATGGGGCGTTCCTCTGCCCTTTGATGAACGACACGTTGCCTACGTTTGGATCGACGCTTTGTCCAATTATTTGACGGCGTTGGGTTATAAGTCCGACGATGACGGTTTGATGAAAAAGTATTGGCCCGCCGACATACATCTGGTCGGGAAGGATATCGTGCGTTTCCATACCGTTATTTGGTTTGCAGTTTTGATGGCTTTGGACGTGGAACTGCCCAAGCAGGTCTACGGACACGGCTGGCTGCAGATGAACGGCGATAAAGTCTCCAAGAGTAAAGCTTCCGGTGCCGCTTGCATCGTGGATCCTATTTTCTTGGCAGATCATTTTGGTAAAGATGCCGTCCGTTATTTCTTGTTGCGTGAAATGCCCTTCGGTTCCGACGGAGAATATACCTATGACGGTTTGATGAACCGCATCAACGCAGATCTTGCCAACGATTTGGGAAATCTGGTCTCCCGCTCCACCGCTATGGCGATCAAATATTTTGACGGTAAAATCCCTTCCTGCCGGACAGAAGAGCCGGTGGACGAAGAATTGCTGGCTTTGATCCGCAATACCGCCGCCAACGCAAAGCCCTATATGGAAGCCATGTCTTTCTCTCTTGCGTTGACCGAAATCTTCAAGCTGGTTTCCCGTGCCAATAAGTATATTGACGAAACGGCTCCCTGGGCGTTGGCAAAGGATCCTGAGAAATCCAATCGTCTCGCCACCGTTCTTGCAAATCTTTTTGAAGCAATCCGGGTTATTTCCAATCTGCTGATCCCCTTTATGCCTGATACCTGTGAAAAGATCCTGTCCTGCCTCGGCGCAAAATCCGTGGGTTGGGAAGAATGTTCCACTCAAGGCTGTCTGACCGGGGAAATCACGGTTTCCTCTTGTGAGGCTTTGTTCCCCCGCATCGACGTAAAAAAAGAACTTGCCGACGTCGGATTGGGGGAAGACGCACCCGCCGAAAAACCTGCTAAAAAAGAAAAGAAGAAGAAATCTTCCGAACCTGCTCCTGCTCCGGAGATTGGAATCGAAGAATTCTTGAACGTGGATCTTTCTGTTGCCAAGATCTTGGAATGTGAAGCCGTGGAAAACAGTGAAAAACTGTTGAAGCTGAAGGTTTCTTTCGGCAGCGAAGAACGTCAGATCGTCTCCGGCATCGCCAAATCCTATGCTCCTGCCGACCTGATCGGTCATAACGTTGTCGTCGTTAAAAATCTGAAACCTGCCGTTATTTTCGGTCTGGAAAGTTTCGGTATGATCTTGGCTTCCGGTCAAGGGGAAAATATTCACGTCGTGTTCGCGGACCAATCCAATCCCGGCGACCGTATCCGTTGATATTACATGGAAGGACCTGTTTCAGGTCCTTCCTTTTCCGAGGTTGTTATGTTGTTTGATTCCCACGCCCATTTAGACGATGCGGCTTTTGACTGCGACAGGGAAGAGGTAGTTGCTTCTCTCTTGCCTGCCGGAGTTTCCCACGTGTTGATCCCCGGTTCTTCCGTGGAATCTTCCCGAAAAGCGCAGGAGATTGCTCATTCTTACGATAATTTCTATTTTTCCGCCGGTGTCCACCCCGGGAACATTCTTTCCATGAAATACGAGGATATCGATCTTCTTTCCGATCTTGCTTCGGATCCGAAATGCGTCGCCGTCGGAGAGATCGGACTGGATTTTTATTGGGAAAAGGATCCCATCGTGTGGGATACCCAGCGGTATTGGTTTCAACAGCAGCTCCGCCTTGCTTTTGAATTAAATAAACCGGTGATCATTCACGATCGGGAAGCCCATCAAAAATGTTTCGATGCCGTCCGCGATGCCGGAGTTCTGGGTGTTTTTCATTGTTACTCTTCTTCGGCAGAGATGGCAATGGAGCTTGTTAAAATTGGTTTTTACTGTTCCTTTACCGGAGTTGTAACCTATCAAGGCGCAAAAAAAGCACTCCGCACCATCGAAGCTTTGCCTTTGGAGCGGATTCTGATCGAGACCGATTCCCCCTACCTTCCCCCCGTTCCCTTTCAAAAACAACGCAACGACCCGAGGAACGTTCGCGCCGTCGCCGAAATCGTTGCCGCCGTCAAAAAAATCCCCTTCGAGGAAGTGGTTCGTGCAACTTCGGAAAATGCAGCTCGTTTGTTTCGGATAAAACTGTAACAAAAATAAAACAAACAAGTTTCGTAAATATGAAATTTTGAATTTTTTTCCGTTAAATTTGTCTTTTTTTTGAAGTTTGCGGAGTAGAAACTTGCGTTTCCCGTATTATTATGGTATAATAATTTCGAAGAGCGGAAGTGGTTTCCGCTCTTCGAGTTTTGTATGGAGAACTTCTCCGGAAAGGATTAGATTATGGCGGTTGCCGACGTTGTGAGGCCTTTGGTTCTGCCCATTACGGAACAATACGGTCTGATTCTTTGGGATATTGAATTCGTCAAAGAAGGTACCGAACGTTTTTTGCGCATTTACATCGATCGGGAAGAGGGTGGCATCGGCATTGATGATTGCGAAACCGTGTCCCGGGCTTTGGATCCGATTTTGGACGAAGCGGACCCCATTCCCCAAAGTTACCATCTGGAGATCTGTTCTGCCGGTCTGATCCGGGATCTGAAAACCACGGAACATATTCAGCGTTTTCTCGGATATGAGGCGGAAGTCCGTCTCTACAAAGGAGTAGGGGATCTTCCCAAAAAGTTCGCGGCGCGTCTTGACGCCGTCACCGACGAAATCCTCACCGTCACCGTCGGGGAACAAACGGTCTCTCTTGACCGGAAATCCATTTCGAAAATAAAAATTGATTTGATATAAGCGGAGGTAAACAGGAAAAATGAACGAAGAATTTTACAGTGCTCTTGCCCTGCTCCAGCAGGAAAAAGGAATTCCCCAAAAGTATATGCTTGAAAAGATCCGTGCCGCCATCGCGTCGGCCGTCAAGCGTGACCGCAGTGTTCCTGCGGAAAATGTTGACGTGGTCTTTGATGAAGCGAAGAAAACCATCAGCGTTTTTATCAAACGCCTGGTCGTAGACAACGTGGAAGATCCATCGATTGAAATTTCTGTGGAAGAAGCCCGGAGCATTTCCGCAAAATATCAACTGGGCGATTACGTCCGGGACGAAGTTGACCCCGCAACCGTGGGCCGTATTGCTGCTAAGGTCGGGAAGAACGTGATCGTTCAGGGGATCAACGAAGCCGTCAACGGTTCTCTGATCAATGAATTCGAAAGCCAGAAGGGAACCATCGTTACCGGAACCGTCGATCGGGTCGACGAGTTTAACCGCGTTGTATATCTGAATATCAACGGATATTCGTTACCTCTGAATCTTCGGGATCAGATTCCCGGAGAAACCTTCCGGGACGGCGACCACGTCAAGGTCTGCGTTTCAGATATTCGCCGCAACGCGAAGAGTCAGGAGATCGTTCTTTCCAGAACCAACGCGGAGTTCCTTCGCCGTTTGTTCCAGGTCGAGATTCCTGAAGTCGCCGACGGTACCGTCCGCGTTATGGCGATTGCCCGGGAAGCGGGCTCCCGCTCCAAAGTTGCCGTATGGTCCAAGAATCCCGACGTAGATCCCGTAGGTTCTTGTATCGGACCCAAGCAGATGCGCATTAATTCCATTCTTTCCGAATTGAACGGAGAACGCATCGACTTGATCAAGTACAGCCCCGATCCGGAAGAATTTATCGTTGCTTCTCTTTCTCCCGCTTCGGTTCGTATTATCGAGATTAACAAAAACGAACGCACCTGCCGCGTTGCCGTTGCCGCCGATCAACTTTCCCTTGCCATCGGTAAGACCGGTCAGAACGTCCGCCTCGCCGCAGGACTGACAAATTACCATATCGATATCGTGGCGGAATAATATATGAAAAAAAGTATCCGGCATAAAGGGGCAAAAATTCGCATGTGTGCGTCCTGCGGGTTGCGTTCCCGCAAAGACGAAGCCGATTATATCCGCATCGTTTTGCCCAAGGACGGAACCGCGTTTCTTGATCGGGAAGGAACTGCCCCGGGACGGGGTGCATATCTTTGCCGCAGTCAGGATTGTGTTCGTAAATTGTGTAAGACCCGCCGTCTTTCCCATTTACTGCGCGGTCCGGTTCCCGAAACCCTTTACGAAGAACTGCGCAAGGAGGTAGGCATTGATGAATAACACCTTCCTCTCTACCTTAGGGCTTGCCCGCCGTGCGGGAAAACTTCTTTTGGGTGTAGAATCCGTTCAAAGCTATCGGAAACCCGTGGCACTTTTGATCTATGCATCAGATGCTTCTCCTCGGGTAAAACGTGCCTTGTCAGATCGCAGGGAACTCTCCCTTTTCCCGGAATTTACGAAAGAACAACTTGGTCGCGCCGTAGGGTGCAAAGAGGCCGCCGTGATTGCGGTCACCGATGCCGGTTTTGCCGGTACGATTCGGAAAAAATTCGAACTGCAGGAGGAGAACGCATGAGTTTGTATCAGAAATACCGCGTCCGTGAGATGGGGAAAGATTTCAATATGAAGCCTCAGGATATTATGTCCTTACTTGAGGCTCGCTTCGGGGAAGCCCCCGCAAATCAGCAAGCTGTTTTGACTGCCGATCAGCTGAATTATTTGTTTGACTACTTCATTCAAAAGAATCAGATTCCTTCTTTGGCTCTTTACTTCCAGGCGTATCAGGGAAAAGAACCTTACGCCGTAAAACAGCGCCGTGCAAAACAGGAAAAGGAAGCAAAAGAGGCGGAAGAACACCGTAAAGCCGAAGAAGCCGCCGCGAAGGAAGAAGCCCGCCGTCAAGCGGAAGCCGCCAAAAAGAAAGCGGAAGCCGATGCCGCAAGAAAGGCAGCGGAAGAAGCCAAAAAGCAAAAAGAATTAGAGGCGAAGAAGGCGGAAGCTGTCGCAAAGAAAGCGGAGGAAGAAGCCGCCAGAAAGGCTGCCGCCGACGCTCGCAAGCAACAGCAGACGAAGAAACCCGCCGCAAAGCGCGACAATCTGAAGCGGGTAGAGTTCCCTGCAAAGCAAGATGACACCAAGGGCAGTGTTCATATCGTTTCCGGGGAAGAAAGCCGCTCCGGGTACGGTCGCGACGTGATGGTCGTCGATACCCGCAACGCAGCGGATTTTAATCAGGCAAAGTACGATTCCCGCTTGGACGATATCGTCGGAAGCAAGGGCAACCGTGACTACGGCAAGAGTAAGCAGAAAATTAATAAGAAAAACAACAAAAAACAGAATTTCCGCAGTAAAAAGGAAGACGAACAGGCAAAACTGAAGCGTATGGAACAATACGAGAAAGATAAGAAGAAACACCTGAGCAACGTGGTTCTTCCCGAAAGCCTGTCGGTCAGCGAACTTTCCGCAAAACTGCGTACCACCAATGTGGAAGTCGTTAAAAAGTTGATGGAACTGGGGATCATGGCAAGTGCCTCCCAGATCATCGATTACGATACCGCCGCTTTGGTCGCGGAAGAATTGGGTGCAAAAGTCACCAAAGAAGTGGTTGTTACCATCGAAGAACAACTGTTCAACGATCATGAAGACGAAGCGTCCGAATTGGAATCCCGTCCTCCGGTCGTTGTCGTTATGGGACACGTTGACCACGGGAAAACGTCTCTGCTTGACGCGATCCGCAATACCAACGTTACCGCCGGAGAAGCCGGCGGGATCACCCAGCACATTGGTGCTTACAGTATTCACGTCAACGATCACGATATCACCTTCCTCGACACTCCCGGACACGCCGCTTTTACCGCTATGCGCGCCCGCGGTGCGATGGTGACCGACGTTGCGATCATCGTGGTTGCCGCCGATGACGGTATTATGCCCCAGACCGTAGAGGCCATTAACCACGCAAAAGCGGCAAATGTTCCCATTATCGTTGCCGTAAATAAAATGGATAAACCCACCGCAAACTATGACCGTGTCCTTCAGGCATTGACCGAATACGAACTGGTTCCCGAAGAATGGGGCGGCGATACTATTTGCGTTCCCGTTTCTGCAGTGAAACACGAAGGCA
The DNA here is from genome assembly GCA_045588285.1 of Eubacteriales bacterium. Classification (GTDB taxonomy): domain Bacteria; phylum Bacillota; class Clostridia; order Oscillospirales; family UBA644; genus RGIG995. The sequence goes on along the minus strand of JAZNDV010000206.1, from coordinate 4,433 downwards.
TTGATCAACTGTTGGAAATGATCCTTCTCGTTTCGGAAGTGGCAGATCTGAAAGCCAACCCCAACCGGGAAGCAAAGGGTACGGTTATCGAAGCAAAATTGGACAAAGGCCGCGGTCCCGTTGCCTCGGTTCTCATCAGCAACGGTACGCTCCATTCCGGAGACGTCCTTGTTGCCGGTGCTTCCGTCGGCCGCGTCCGCGTTATGACCAACGACAGAGGCATGCGCATCAAGGAAGCCGGACCTTCCACTCCCGTGGAAATTATCGGTCTTTCCGACGTTCCTGCCGCAGGGGACCAGTTTGAAGTGGTCAAGGACGAAAAGATGGCGCGGGAACTGGTGGAAAAACGGAAGTTTGAACAAAAGCAGGAAACCTTCCAGGACCGTGCAAAGGTTTCCCTCGACGAGTTGTTCTCCCAGATTCAGACCGGCGATGTCAAGACTTTGAATTTGATCGTCAAAGCCGACGTTCAGGGATCTGTGGAAGCCGTCCGTTCTTCTCTGCTCAAACTTTCCAACGACGAAGTTAAGGTCAAAGTGATTCACAACGCCGTCGGCGCGATCACCGAATCTGACGTAATGCTTGCCCAGGCGTCCAATGCCATTATTATCGGCTTTAACGTCCGCCCCGATGCGAACGTTCGCTCTCAGGCGGAAAAAGAAAAGGTCGATATCCGTCTCTATCGTATCATCTACGATTGCCTCGAGGAAATGGAAGCCGCTCTCAAGGGAATGTTGGCTCCCAAGTTCACCGAAAACGTACTCGGTCATGCGGAAGTCCGTCAGACCTTCCGTGTTTCCGGTGTCGGTACGATCTGCGGTTGCTACGTCAAGGATGGAAAGATCGTCCGTTCTGCTTCGGTTCGTCTGGTTCGGGACGGAATCGTGGTCTACGAAGGCAAGATCGACTCCTTGAAACGCTTCAAAGACGACGCGAAGGAAGTTGCTGAAGGCTTTGAATGCGGTATCGGATTGGATAAATTCAACGATGTTAAGGAAGGCGACGTAATTGAAGCCTACCTGATGGAAGAGGTCAAGAACTGATCTCTTCGGAAAGGAACTTATGGGATCGAATTATAAGCAAAACCGGGTCAATGAAGAGATCAAACGTGTCGTGGCTTCGATCCTTTCGGAAGTCAAAGATCCCCGAATTCCCCCGATGCCCACGGTGGTGTCCGTAGAAGTGTCGGGAGATTTGAAATATGCGAAAATATATCTCAGTTTTCTTGGAAATTACGATGAAGCGGAAGTCCGCAAAGGACTAAAAGCCTGTGCAGGATACGTTCGCCGGCGTATCGGCGAATCGGTCCGAATGCGCAGCACCCCGGAACCGGTCTTTCTCCTTGACCGTTCCCTGGAACAGGGGATCCGTATCAATGAAATTCTCAAGAACTTAGAAAACGGAAACGATTGATGATGAACGAAACCTATCTTGCCGCCTTCCGGGAACTGATGGACATGAACGACGTTCTTATCCTGGTTCATCGAAACCCGGACGGCGACTGCCTGGGTACAGCTTTTGCGTTGAAGCGTGCCTTTGAGAATCTCGGCCGCCGGGTTTGCGTTGCCGCAACCGGCACCGTGGATCGCAATTTGCGGAATATTACCGACGGTGCGGAAGAGTTGAAACCCATGTTTGTGCCTTCCGCAATTGTCTGCGTAGACGTTGCCACTCAACAGATGTTGGGTCCTGATCTGGCTTGTTACGCCGATACGGTGGACTATAACATCGACCACCACTATACGAATACGGAATACGCCCGCAATAATATCGTTTTTGGCTCCGCATCTTCTGCTGGGGAGGTGCTTTTTGACCTTTTCCGCGCCTGCGATGTGGAGATTGACGGCGTTATCGCTAAGAAGTTATACGCAGCTATCGCCTTTGATACCGGGTGTTTCCGCTATTCCAATACCACCGCCCATACCCACGAAGTCACTGCAGAATTGTTAAAATATCCCTTTGATGCTTCTGCCGTCGTTCGTACGATGTTTGATATTGTACCCTTGCGTCAATTGAAAATGGAGCGCGTGGCGATGGATTCCCTGCATTTGTACCATGACGGAAAAGTGGTTCTTCTTCCCATTACTCGAAAAATGTTGGAAGAAAACGGCGCAAGTGACGAAGACGTTTCCGGTATGGTCTCTTTGATTCGCCGCATTGAAGGTGCGGTGGTCTGCGCCACGTTAAAGGAAACCAAGGAGGGCGACGTAAAAGTATCTCTTCGTTCTGCTGACGATGTTTTTGACGTTTCTGCCGTTGCTGCCGTTTTTGGCGGAGGAGGACACGTGAAAGCTTCCGGCTGTCTGATAAAGGGAACGGTGGAAGATGCGGAACCTCTTCTTTTATCCGCTATTGAGGCTCGTTTGTGTGATAAAAAGGAGTCAAACCGATGATTCTTCTTGTGGATAAGCCTGCCGGAATGACTTCCCAAAAAGTCGTTGCAAAAATCAAACACGCATCTCCCAACAAGTTAAAGATCGGACACACGGGCACATTGGATCCTATGTGTACCGGTCTTTTGCCGGTTTTGACCGGCCGGGATACGAAACTTACGCAGTTTTTCCCCCATCAGAAGAGCTATCTTGCGTCCATTCGTTTCGGCTTGCGCACCGATACCGGAGACGTGACAGGGAAGACGTTAGAAACTTCTCTCTTACCGGAGGAAGAAGATTTTCGCAAGATCCTCCCTTCCTTGATCGGACCTTGCCGGCAGATCCCTCCCATGTATTCCGCCGTCCACGTGGAAGGAAAACGGCTTTACGAACTGGCCCGCATGGGCGTAGAGGTGGAGCGGACACCCAGAACGGTGGAGATCTTTGACCTTACTTACGTCGACCGTATTTCAGAAGCAGAATATCGCTTTTCCGTTACCTGTTCCACCGGGACGTATATCCGCACGCTGTGTGAAGATATTGCCGCAAAAATGGGGCTCGTTGCCGCCATGTCCGCCCTTCGGAGAACTTCTTCTAACGGTTTTTCTTTGGAACGTGCCTATTCCTTGGAAGAGGTGATCTCCTATGCGGAGCAGGATAAGCTGGAGGAGATCTCCCTCTCGAATGAACAAGCGTTTTCTCATCTTTCCGCCGTAACGATTCCTCAAAATGGGGAACATTATTATCTCAACGGCGGAATTTTGACCTCAAACCGCCTGTCTCCCCAACCAAAAGACGGGTTATATCGGGCGTATTCCGTTTCTCAACGTTTTCTCGGGCTCGTTCACGTGGAGCAGGGAAACGTAAAAGCCGCTTTTTTGGCGGAATGATATGACGATTTTTGAAAGGAGGAATTCCTATGTCCGTAGTTACTGTCGGAGATTTCGACGGTGTTCATTTGGGGCACCAAACCTTGCTTCGTGAAGTTGTTTCTTATGCTGATTCGCTTGGGATTCCTTCGATTGCCGTCACGTTTGACCGAAATACCAAGAGCTTTTTACGACAATCTTCTTCTTGTTTCTTAACCGATTCGGAAGAAAAAAAATCGCTGATTCTTTCGGAAGGAATTCAGAGGGTTTGTTCCGTTCCCTTTGATGAAGAGTTTTCTATGCGTTCTCCCTCGGCGTTTCTTTCTTTTTTGCGGGAGCGCTACGGCTGTACCGATTTATTCGGCGGTGCGGATTTTCGATTCGGAAGCGGGGGAGAGGGAACCCTGACTGACGGCGCTTGCGTGGAAGGGATCCGCCAGCATATTGTTGCACTGAAGACCGATCTCGTCAAGATCTCTTCCTCGTCGATCCGTTCTGCATTGACGGACGGATTGATCGAGCGGGCAAATTCCTGGCTTGGTTATTCCTACTTTGTTTCGGGAACGGTGTTGGAGGGAAAACATCTCGGACGAACCATCGGTTTTCCTACGGTCAATCTTTCTGCTCCTGCGGAAAAAGTCCTTCCCCGCAACGGTGTCTACGTTACGGAAACGCTGATTGACGGTATCGTTTACCATTCCGTTACCAACGTTGGGACGCGTCCAACGGTAAAAGATGGAGATTTTCGAAATATCGAGACGCATCTCCTTCGGGCGAGAGGCGATTTTTATAATAGAAATATTACGGTCCGTTTTCTTACCCGGCTGCGTGATGAAATTCCCTTTTCCAATCTTTGAGAATTGATGCAGCAACTTCGAATGGACCGTGATATGGCTTTTTCGTGGCACGATTCGGAACATTTTTCGTGATTTTCCACAGTTTTAGTGCGAGAATGATGATTTTCGGTAATATGTCACAAAAATAACATTGATTTATTGTTCAAAATATGCTATAATATAGGTGAAGTTGACCAACAAACAATACACTTGTGTCTAAAACAATATCTATTTTCACAACAGCACGGCAGCTTCAATAACTGGAAAGAAAGATTGGAAAGAAAAATGTCAACAAAAGTGTATCAAGAACTGATCCAAAAGACAAGAGACGTTACAAGTCGGATCGTAGCCATGTC
>JAZNDV010000205.1:0-5133 GCA_045588285.1 Eubacteriales bacterium | reverse complement strand
ATATCATAATTAAATAAAAACACAACTCCGCAAATTAAAATAATAGCAAGTGCAAATATTAAAAGCACTTTCCAAATAATATTTTTATTCTTTTGTTCTGTGATAATATTGTTTTCTTCCATTGTTGCACCTCCAATAATTTAAAGAGCTATTTTTATCCTTTTTCCATTACACGAATTTAGGTCACACATTTATTTGGTTTATGTAGTGTTATTCCGTGTTATCTTGTGTTAAAAAGTCCCTAAAAACTGCTTTTTGTAGCGTTTTTTGGTGTAAATCTTGTGTTAGGAAACGATGTATTCCACCGCGTTTTTCGGGAAATATTCTTTGAATTCAGCGCAAAGCTGTGCCGCCAAAGTTTTATTATGAGCAAGGATCAACGTGGGTCGGTTCATTTGCTCAATAATGTTTGCCATAGTAAAGGTCTTTCCGGATCCGGTGACTCCAAGTAACGTCTGGCGTTTGTTTCCTTCCTGCAAGCCGCGAACCAACTGGGCAATGGCTTTTGGCTGGTCTCCGGTGGGCTTGTATTCCGATGCCAATTCAAAGCGATCCACGGCAATTCCTCCCTAAAATATCGAACAAATTACAAAAACAGTATATCATATAAATACTTATAAATCAACAGAATCTTCAATTCTGTTGCAAAAAAAGACCGGTTTTGTTCGAAAATCAATCCGCTTTTTTCTTTTCCAACAGGGAAATAACAGTATTTTCAACTACAAAAAATAACGCACTGCCGACAGCATAACAAGCCAGATCCACAGGGGAAAAGGTAGTTCCAAGAAGAATCTTAAAAAAACCGATCTGATCTAAACCTAACAGAGTAGCATAATTAAAGTATTGCCCAACTTCGATCACAGATGCAAAAAGAAAAACGTAAAGAGAAAGAAATTGTGTCCCTCTTGGAACTATCGTACGAACAAAACAGCATAATAAAATAACGACCAAGACGTCGCCAAGATAGGGACGAATCAAAGAATCACGGACAAACAATGCGATCCAAAATTCAACCAATACAAGAACGAGAAGCAAAGTACCGTAAATGAAACGTAGCCGGTTCTTTCGGATAAACAAAACGACCCCGCTCCTTTCCGTGTGAATTACATTTCATTATAGCATAAAATCAGAGGAAATGGAAGTAAAAATATCAAGATGTTACAAAAATATCTTATTTCTCTTTTCTGCGTTTTCTCCGCACTCTGTTGACGTGTCGTTCAAAATCCCCTGCCGTAATCAATTCGGCGAGAAGATACTGTTCAAAAACCGGAACCGGGCAAGAGAAATTCCCTACCGTTTCCCGATACACCCCAAGCAAAGTATCGGGGAGAATCATATACCCAACCCGAACCGAAGGTGCGATGGTGCGGGAAAAGGTGTTCATATAGATCACCCGGTGGGGGTCTAACGAAAAAACCGTTTCTTCCGCCTTTGAGGACATGGTAAATTCAGAATCGAAATCGTCTTCTACAAGAAATCCCTTTCGATCCTGCGCCCATCGAATATATTCGTGCCGTTTTGATGCGGAAGCAGTAACTCCGCTGGGGTAACTGTTAAAGGGGGTGATATGCAAAACCGAAGCGTCCGTGCGCAACAGCTCGCAGCTCATAATTCCGTCTGCCCCCATTTTAAGAAGATCACAGGAAGCACCGTTCGCCCGATAAACTTCAAGGATCTTTTCATAAGATGGGTATTCCACCCCATAACGACGGGTTCTCCCCAGCATTTGAACCACAAGTCCGTAAAGATATTCGGAACCCGAACCAATAATGATCTGCTCCGGATCCACTACGAGACCCCGGCTTCGGGCAAGGTACGACGCTAAGGCACTGCGCAGCTCCGGACAGCCGGGGTTTGGACAACGGCAAAGCAACCGTTCCCCGTATTCCGCTAAGACCCGCCGTGAACTCTTGGCAAGAATTGAAAACGGAACAGCATCTTCCGACACGACGGTGGGAGAAGATACGGGCTGGGAGAAATGAGGCAACGGAAGGGAGTGGGAATCCTGCAAACGGTACACTACGTAATATCCGCTTCGGCAACGGGATTCCAAATACCCCTCGTCGCACAAGATCCCATAGGCGTGTTCCACGGTAATTACACTGACTCCGGCTTTTTCTGCGGTGATGCGTTTGGACGGAAGCTTCGTACCGTAAGGATAGATCCCCTCAACAATATCACTTCGCACGTTTTGATATAATTGCATGTAAGCAGGAACAGCGGAAGAAAGATCGATCGGTCTCATCTGATTATATCAAAATCTCCTTTTCGGAATTTTTTACAATATCACATCAATATTATAATACATTTTAAGCCGTTTGTAAAGAGCAAATCGTTTTTTGTGCCAAAATCTGAAAAATAACATATAATGGGACAGAAAAAAGCCGATGGAGGGACTTGAATTTATGAACGGAACTACCATTCGCACATTCCTCGGAGCAAACTCCCGTGAAGGTTTTTCTTCTCTTTACGCGGCCTTTCCCGAAAACAACCGCACGATCGTCATCAAAGGCGGACCGGGAAGCGGGAAAAGCGGAATCATGAAAAAAGTGGCGGCAGAAGCATCAAAAAGAGGGCTTTTCGTAGAATACTGCTATTGCTCTTCCGATGCGGAATCGTTGGACGCAATCCGGATTCCGGAAAAAAATCTGTGCATCGTGGACGGAACTCCGCCCCATCTGATGGAGCCGAAATTTCCCGGTGCACAGGACGAAATCTTCTATACCGGGCAATTTTGGGACGGAAAAAAATTAAAAGCATCACTTTCGGAAATTCAAGATTTTTCCGGAAAGATCAAAGAATGCTTTGCCCGGGCTTACCGTTATCTTTCCGCCGCCGGAAACGCAGTAGACGACATTCGCTCCACGGTTCTGCCTAAAACGGACACCAAGAGATTGAAAATCTTTGCAAAGGATCTTCTCAAACGCCATACGAAAAAACGAAAGGGCAATGGGATCTTCTACCCGCGTTTTTTGTCCGGGATTACACCACAGGGGTACGTCGTTAACCGAGATACCGTGTATACTTTAGCAGAAAAAGTCTACGTTTTAGACGATCCTTACCGGATCTCCGCTTCTTTCATAGAAACAATCTTAGAATCAGCATCCGAATCAGGGCAAGAAATTTACGTATTTTACGATCCCCTCTGTCCCTCCGTTCCGCAACACGTGATATTACCGGAGGAGGGAATTGGATTCGTTACGTCCAATAAGACCCATTCTTTTGAGCCTCAAAACGCATATAAAATTCATCTGAGCAGATTTTGCACCGTCGATGAAAATGAAAAAGAACGGTGCCGGAGCGCGGAACGGCTGATTTCCGCCTGTTTGAAGGAAGCCTTGATATCTCTGAAAAAAGAAAAAGAACTTCATGACGATTTGGAAGAATTCTACGTAGAGGCTATGGATTTTAAGAAGTTAAACGCTTGCGTTACAAAGTTAGTAAAATCTCTCTTTTAAGCAATACGGCGGCAAGGAATTCCTCCCTGCCGCTGAATTATTTTATTGAAACCGTTTACGGTAAACTTTCTTTTTACGATACCGTTTTTGAAACAATGCCGGTTCCGACTTTTTCAACTGAAGATACAAAACGGAAAACAAAACCGCACCTGCGATACAGACCAAGTGTTCTCCCAGCAAGAAAACTCCCTGCCAGCGAACCTCTGACATGACCATGTCCGCAACGATCCAACCGCAATCGGCAAGCCACAAACCGCAAATACACCAGGAACAGAGCGCTTTCCCCCGGCGGCGGAAAAGAACCAAAAGAGTAAGTAAAGCCAACAGAAAATAGGCTCCGATATACACGGAATAAAGGATCCGGGTAGAAGGCAAATATTCTTCAGACAACCAATCGGGATTGCTTTCGGTGTAAAGAAACACCCACTTAAAATAATAGCCGCCCAGAAACGGCGTCACGTATTTCTGCAGGATTTGCCAAATAAAAGTCATCAAAAAAGTAGAAAAGATCGGATAGGAAGAAATCAGAGACAACGCCCGCATTTTACTTTTTGCAGACATATCAAACTCCTTTCGGTTTCATTATTCACATTATATCAAATCGGGAAACCACTGTCAAGAACAATATCACATATGTCAAAGTTATGTCAAAAGGAAGAATCTTTTCAAAGCGACGAGAATTTGAGTATAAAACCCATGAATTTACAAATAATAGCATCACCACTTGATCAATAAAAAGGAGATTTATATATGAAAGCGACAGGAATCGTGAGGCGGATTAAGGAATGCGTTATAATAGGGCAAACCGCGAAATAGTCATCGTTGGTGCGGGTTTCAAGCAGTTTGCCCCACTGAACGCATTGGTGTCAAAAACGGTTTTTGGGCGTTTTTTATACATAGCAAAAGCGAGGCGAATTACACCTCGCTTTTGTGATTGTTTATTTGCCAAACTGTATCGGATAATCGCCAAAACCCATGCAACAGGAAACACCGTCAGCAAGCCCGTCGCGTAGCATTTCAATCGTTGAAATCAAAATGCAAAGGCAAGAATGATACATACTATTAATTTCGTAGGTAAAACCAAGAGATTTGTGTTTTGACTCTTTTTCGATAACGATCTTTGCCGCAATTAAAGTGTCAAGTGCTGTTCGTAATTCAATTTCACTTAAGTTGAGTTTTTCTTGCATTTCTCCAAAGCTGATATCACTCATTGAGATGATAGCCATACAGACGAGCAAGTTATCCTTTACTGCCAATGCCGCCAATAAATCTGCACCGAGATCGGCGGTATCTGGAGTTATACTTTCGAAAAATGCCCGAGTTAAAATAGCGCCGTAACCTTTTCCGGAAAGTAACGACACGCCATTTTCATTAGAAATATGTGCAGGCTCATCATAGATTGCAGTATCTCTGCTTTTTAGATTTCCCCATGAAATACCATGATGCGCATGTCCGAAGATTTTTACCACATCTTCGTATGCCTCTTTGCTCATTTGATTTGGAACATTTCGCACTTTCTCAAATACTTTTTCGTACACATCATCGTATGTCATATCTTTGCCATAATACAGATAATCAATGCTAACATTGAAATACTCTGCTATTAAAGGCAAGGTTAATGTATCCGGCTGACAAGCACCGGTTTCCCATTTAGAAACCGCTTGTGCAGATATAT
>JAZNDV010000204.1:0-7221 GCA_045588285.1 Eubacteriales bacterium | reverse complement strand
AATAATGATCCCCCCGCATAGCGGGGGGTATTTCAGTTTCGGGCATAGCCCTAATAATACAGGCTGCGCACAAGTGCGCCTTTTGGTTGACCTGCCAGTCACGCATGGGGTTACCTGCTACCCGTAAACGGGTCTCTGGGGTCAAACAGGCTTAACTGATCCGTTTCTTTGTCTTGTTTTAATTGATTTTCTATGTACTCCTTTATGGCTCTTGTATTTTTGCCTGTCGTATCAACATAATATCCTTTACACCAAAATTCGCGATTTCGGTACGCAAATTTCATATTCCCGTATTTCTGGAATATCATCAAACTGCTTTTCCCTTTCAAATATCCCATAAAACCCGAAACGCTCATTTTGGGCGGAATACTTACCAGCAGATGAATGTGATCCGGACACACTTCGCCTTCAATAATCTCTACTCCTTTCCATTGACATAGGGTGCGCAGTATTTCTCGAATCTCGCTCCTCTTCTCGTCAAAAAAGACTTTTCTTCGAAATTTTGGAGCAAACACGATATGGTACTTGCAATTCCATTTCGTATGTGCTAAACTATTAGTGGCATTATTTTGTTCCGACATTTTAATGTCCTCCTGATGTGTTTATTTTTTCGTAACTGGCAGGTCACGAGTTCATTATAACACATCAGGAGTTTTTCTTCAACGTGCATCGGCAATAGCCTCTATTGAACCACGCGACTATCGCGTGTTTTTCTGTATACAAAAAATCCGGCGGAACCGTTTCCGCCGGCGTTCGCTTTCTTTTTTTTCCCCGAAAGAAGAAAACCACCGTTCTTCCCTTAAAACTTACTGTCCGTGGGAATATAGGGCAGGGAAAAGCCGATGATGTTTGCCCCTTCGCCCAACGACGCCCGCTTGAACCGGGCGATGGGGAAGCGGCGGAAGAAAGTATCCAGGGTTTTGACGATCACTTCTTCGTCGTATTCGTCAAAGGTCGCCATCAGATACTGATACAATTCCTGCCGTTCCAAACGGTGTTTGGAATAATAATAAAGGATAAAATCGTGCAACAGATAAGGACCGAGGATCTCTTCGGTCTTCTGATCGGACTTCAGTTCCGGAGAAATCTCCGTCGCCGCCACGTCTGCCAAGGCATCGCCCAGTTTCCCGCCGTACCGTTTGGCAAGCAATTCCACCAACGCCTTGATCAGGGTCTTGGGGACGGAAGCGTTGACGTTGTAATGAGACAGAGTGTCCCCCGCAAAAGTGCAGAATCCCAAGGCAATTTCCGACAGATCCCCCGTTCCCACCGCCAGGGCGTCGTAACGGTTTGCCATATCGAACAGAATTTGCGCACGTTCCCGGGCTTGGGCGTTTTCATAGGTGACGTCGGGGGTTTCGCCGTCGTGTCCGATCTGTTTCAGATGAGCGGTAACCGCCTCTTTGATATCGAACTCAAAGACCGTGACCCCCAATTCTTCCATCAGAACGTGGGCGTTGGTGTAGGTGCGTTTTCCGGTACCGAAGCAGGGCAGGGTCATGGCGATGATGTTTTCCGAAGGCAGATCTGCCATTTTCATAGCTTCCGACGCCACCATCAGCGCCAGCGTGGAATCCAATCCCCCGGAAACGTTGATGGCAAGGTGTTTCATGCCGGAAGACCGGACCCGGGTATACAGCGCCTGTACCTGCAGATTAAAAAGTTCGCCCAAATATTTTTTCGGGTCGTTTTTTCCGTAATATGGGATCCGAAGATCCGCGTGGGGACGGCGGGTCGATTCCCACCCCTCGGAAGATTCGTCCCCGTCGTAGCAGGCACAAATGGGCGCGGGACGGGACTGCAACGCAAAATCCACCGTTTTCCCGGCGCGGTAAACTCCGCAAAAACCTTGATAGACCCCGTCGGAGACCGCTTCCCCGAATCCGGGATTTGCCACGGCAACTACGCACTTTTTGGCGGCGGAGATCTTCTGACAAAGGTCGGTGACGTCGGCAGAAAGACAGGGATACCCCGCCATGGCGGTGGGCAGCAAAAGAACGTCCCCTTCGCCCTCTCCGTTGGCAGTGATGACGAAGGTCTTTCCGAAGGCTTCAAACTCCGGTTTTTTGCCCAACTCTCCGTTTTTCAGATACAGATTTCCGATCTGGTCGGTGGACGTGACCACCGCCACCGGGTGTTCGGCAGTATAATCGCAAAGCCGGTCCAACGCCCGGTCACAGGCATCGACAAAGGATTGATAGGCAAATTTCATTCCGCAAGTGACCCCGGACACCCCAAGGGCAGGGAACAGATACACGTCGGCAGGATTCTCGTCCATAAACGCGATCATAGACGATACGTTGGTTTCCGGATCCCCCGGAACGACGGGTAAAACGACGGACAAAAGTTTCATAAAAGTTTCTCCTACGAGTAGTTTATGTTCTTTTTCTTTTCAGGAGAAAAGAAAAAGAACCAAAAAGAAAAGCCGCAAACGGCGAATTCTTTTCGCCGGAAAAAAATCCATCTTATCATCGTTTTGCACTTTGCTTTTTGCATTATTTACGTTCCACCGGCGCCACGGCTCTTGCGGCAATTCCAAGTCCTTCGCCGGTAAACCCAAGACCTTCTTCGGTCTTTCCTTTGACGTTGACGCAGGATTCGTCAACGCCCAGGGCGGAGGCGATATTTTTGCAGATCCGGAGCGCGTGGGGCGTGATTTTGGGGAATTGGCAGATGACGGTGCAATCTACGTTGACGGGGAAAAATCCCTGCTCTTTTAAGTATTTCACGGAATCCTTCAACAATTCCAGACTGTCCGCGTCCTTCCACCGGTCCTCGGAATCGGGATACCGGCGGCCAATATCTCCCAATCCCGCGGCACCCAAAAGAGCGTCGGTGACGGCGTGAAGCAGAACGTCCCCGTCGGAGTGCCCCAAAAGTCCTTTTTCAAAGGGGATCTCCACCCCGCCGATGATACATTTCCGCCCCTCGACCAAGCGGTGAACGTCGTAACCTTCTCCGATTCTGAAATTCATAATTTTCTCCTGTAAAAGGTTTTTTCTTTGCTTTTACGAAAAAAGCGTAGGCCGTGACACAATCCTTGCGTCAGAAAAAGAACAACATAAAAACACCCGTTCCGACGAATGAAATTCGTCGGCTTTGGCTTTTCTTTTTGGTTCTTTTTCTTTTCTCCTGAAAAGAAAAAGAACACCCCTAATTTTGCATTTACTGCGGTTTCGCCTTGAGAGAATAGATGGGCATTCCCATTTCGGAGAAGCGGGTCTCGTACTCGGTATGATAGGGATTCGGAATGTCGGAACGGTGCAGATCTTCGGTATAATCGTAAATTTCGTAACCGCATTCCTTGAACTGCTCCACGGAAAAGTCAAAGAGAGGCTTGTTGTCGGTCTTGAACTCGACGTGGCCGTCGGGCTTGAGGATCGTGCGGTATTTCTCCAAGAAATTGGCGTGGGTCAGACGGCGGTCGGCGTATTTTTTGTTGGGCAGAGGATCGGAGAAATTCAGATACAATACCGAAACGGAACCCACGGGGCAAAGGGCGGTGTGAGCGACGTCTTGGAGAATCGGTTTGCGGTTTTCGTCCAACCCCATAAAGGTCTTTTCGGTACCTTCGGTCAGGTCTTTTGCATCTGCCAAAAGGAATTTGACGTTTGCAATTTCTTCCCGGGCGGCTTTCTCCGCCGCCATAACGATGACGTCGGGAATCTTTTCCAGAGCGTAAAAGGTCACGTCCGGGTTGTCCTTGGCAAGGGCGGTAACGAATTTCCCTTTGCCGCACCCTACTTCCACCCGGATCTCGCCGGCGGGCTGGGGAATGACCGGCACGAAATAATCCGAGACCCGTTCCAAACGGGGAACGGTATTTTTCTTTTTTCTGGCGCGCATCTTATTCTTCCTTTCTTCGGTCAAACCAAATCAACAAGACCGTAACGTCCGCCGGATTCACCCCGGAGATCCGGGAGGCTTGTCCGATGGACTCGGGACGGAATTTGTTCAGTTTCTGCTGGGCTTCCAGCCGCAGCCCGGTGACGGTGGTATAATCCAGATCGGAGGGCAATTTCCGATTTTCCAACTTCTTAAATTCTTCTACCGCGGACATCTGACGGCGGATATATCCTTCGTATTTCAAGGAGATTTCCACCTGCTCCGTCACCGATTCCGGCAAAGACGGGCGGTTTTTATCCACCGGAGCCAAGGCGTCGTAAGTCAACTCGGGACGGCGGATCAGATCGGCGAGGCTGACGCTTCCGTGAACGGCGGGAGAGCCGTTGGCTTCCAAGGTCTCTCGAACCGATTCGGGAGAAAAATGGGTATTCTGACAACGCGTTTTCTCTTCTTCCACCAAGCGGTATTTTTCCAAAAATTTCCGATACCGTTCTTCCGAAATCAACCCGATGCGGTATCCCGCCGGGGTCAGCCGCTGATCGGCGTTGTCCTGCCGGAGCAACAGACGGTATTCGGAGCGGGAGGTCATCATACGATAGGGCTCGCCGGTACCCTTGGTGACCAGATCGTCGATCAACGTTCCGATATAGGAAGAGGCACGGTCGAGGATCAGCGGTTCTTCTCCCTTCAATTTCAGCGCCGCGTTGACCCCGGCGACGAAACCTTGGGCGGCGGCTTCTTCATATCCGGACGTGCCGTTGAACTGACCGGCGCCGTAAAGACCGGGAAGGTCCTTAAATTCCAACGTTGCGGACAACTGCAAGGGGTCGGCGCAATCGTATTCGATGGCGTACGCGGTGCGCATCATCACGGCGTTTTCAAAACCCTTTAACGAATGAAGCATCTGCAGCTGCACGTCCTCGGGCAGAGAAGAAGAAAATCCCTGCAGATACATTTCTTCCGTATCCCGCCCCATGGGCTCCAAAAACAGTTGATGCCGCTCTTTTTCGGCAAACCGGACGATCTTGTCTTCGATGGAGGGGCAATACCGCGGCCCGATGCCGGTGATATTCCCCGAATACAAAGGAGAGCGGTGGAGATTTTCCCGAATGATGCGGTGGGTCTCGGCGTTGGTGTGGACGAGGTAACAGTCGTGGGTGTTTTCCCCGATCCATTTCCCTTCGTTTTCAAAGGAAAAGGGAACGATTTTTTCATCTCCCGATTGAACTTCCAACCGGGACAGATCCACCGAAGAACGCTTGATGCGGGGGGGCGTTCCGGTTTTGAACCGAAGCAGAGAAATCCCCAATTCCTTCAAAGAATCGGTCAGTCCCGTGGCGGCAAACATTCCGTCGGGACCCCCTTCGTAGGAAGTTTCCCCCACGATGATACGCCCTTTCAGATAGGTTCCGGTGGAAAGGACCACCGCCTTCGCCCGGTATTGGGCTCCCAAATGGGTGGTCAAGACCCATTCGTCCCCGTCTTTTTTCAGATCCTTGATTTCCGCCTGCTTTAATTCCAGGTTTTCTTCCTTCTCCAAAAGGTGTTTCATTTTGTCCTGATACCGTCTCCGGTCGGCTTGCACCCGAAGGGAGTGGACGGCAGGCCCTTTGCCCAAATTCAACATACGGCTTTGCAGGAAAACTTCGTCGGCAACCTTGCCCATCTGTCCCCCCAAAGCGTCCAATTCCCGAACCAGATGCCCCTTGGCAGTCCCCCCGATGGAAGGGTTGCAGGGCATATTTCCCACCGCGTCCAGGCAAATGGTGAACAGAATGGTCTTCCGCCCCAGCCTTGCCCCGGCAAGAGCCGCCTCGATTCCGGCGTGCCCTGCCCCGACCACGGCAATATCATATTGTCCGGCAAAATAGTGTGTCATAGATAACCCTTTCTGTTCTTTCTTTTTTCACGCGAGAAAAGAAAGAACCAAAGAAAAAAGAGGCATCTCGGCGGATTCCGTTCGCCGGGATCTTTGTAATTTAACTCTTTCAGACTCACTTTCCTACGCAAAAGCGAGAAAATATCTCATGAATCACCTGTTCGGAGACGGTTTGTCCGGTGATTTCCCCCACGGCGGCGATGGCTTCTTCCAGATCGGAGACGATCACGTCGGGGGTGAGGGACAGATTTTCCCGCGCTCTCTGTAACGCAGTTTTGACCCGGCAAAGACATTGATATTGCCGGCCGTTGGAGATCACCGTCTTTCCGGCGGCCAATTCTCCGGCAAAAAGAGATTTTACAAATTCCGCAACCTCGTCCATGCCTTCTCCGGTCTTTGCGCTGACCCGGAACCCGGGGGCTTTTTCTGCCCAGCGGGGCAGGGGTGCGTCGGGAAAAAGATCGGATTTATTGAATAAAAAGACGGTTTTCCCTTGACATTTCAAGGCTTCGTCCGCTAATTGTTCGTCTTCTCCGTTCCCATCGGGAGCAAAAATGCAGAAGATCAACTCTGCCTTTTCCATTTCGCTCCGGGCGCGGGAAACACCGATTTTTTCTACAGTATCTTCCGTCTCCCGGATCCCGGCGGTGTCGGTCAAAGTCAATTTCACGCCCCCGAAGACCACGGAAGACTCCACCGTATCCCGGGTAGTTCCCGCAACGTCGGTGACGATAGATCGCTCCGTGCCCGAAAACAAATTCATCAAACTGGATTTCCCTACGTTGGGGCGGCCGCAAAGGGCGGTGCGTACCCCTTCTCTCAACACTCTGCCGGTGCCGTAAGAATCACACAGGGCAGAAACCGAATCTATGGACGAATTCAGCAACTCCTGAATTTCCTCTACGGAAACTTCCCCGATCTCGTCGTCGGGATAATCCACGTACGCCAACAATTTCGCGGCAATCGCCAAAAGTCCGTCCCGAATCTCCAAGACCGCCTTCCCCACGGAGCCGTCCAACTCACTCATGGCGGTTCGCGCGGCGGCGGCGTATTCGGAATCGATCAGATCCATAACTCCTTCGGCGCGGGTCAGGTCGCTCTTTCCGTTCAAAAACGCCCGTTTGGTGAATTCTCCCCCCTCGGCTTGCCGGGCGCCGTGGGAAAACAACAACCGCAGCACCCGATCCAAAAGATAGACCCCGCCGTGGCAGGAAAATTCCACCGTATCTTCTCCGGTATAGGAATAGGGCCCCCGGAAGGCACAGACCACGCACTCGTCCAAGATTTCTTCCCCGTCAGCGATGCGGGCAAAGGAAACGTTGCGCTTTTGCTCCGGTGAGATCAGTTCCCCGGAACGGAATCGCAATACGGCGTTTGCAATGGGAAACGCCTCCGGACCGGACATTCGGATCACTCCGATGGCAGCCCGGAACGGTGCGGTGGCTAACGCGGCGATAGTTGACATAAGGTTCACCTCGGTGGGGTAGATTGGGGGT